>CANLWQ010000189.1 GCA_947494405.1 Comamonadaceae bacterium
TGACCATGGTTGATAAGGGTGAACACCGGTCCTTGCAAAAACGCGGGGGGATTGAACTCCACCGCTACGCGGCCCCACAAAAGTTGCACCAACTCCAGCACGATATAAGACAGGCCAAAAGTGACCAGCAATTCAGACACATGACCCATTTTGTGGACTTTGCGCAGCACCTTGCTCTCGAAAAAAGCACCGGCTGCACCAGCCAAGATGGGTGCCAGCAACAAGGCGGGCCAAAAACCCAAACGGCTCTCTAAGGTGTAGCCAAAATAAGCGCCCAACATATAGAAACTGGCGTGGGCGAAATTAAGCACCCCCATCATGCTGAAGATCAAAGTCAGGCCGGAGCTGAGCATGAACAGCAGCAGGCCGTAGCTCAAACCATTGAGCGATGAGATGAGGAAAAATTCCATGTCAGTTGATGGCAGGGCTTGAGCAAGAAAACACTTGCCTCAGCTAAGCCCTATGCCCTTATAAAGTCTTTAGGAGGGCATCTTCATTTGGCAACTGGTCGGTGTGCTGGAGACATAGGGCTCGAAGGTTTTGACAGGAGCCAAGGTCATGCCTGTGTTTTCAGCGCTGTAAGGGAATTTTTTATCCGCTTTTTGCCACACGGTCATGAACAGGGTTTGCTGCATTTGATGGTCTAGCTTGCGCATTTCCATGTCGCCGTTGTAACCCTTGAACTTGTGACCGTGCATAGCGGCGGCAACTTTAACCGGATCGGTAGAGCCCGCTTTGGCCATGGCTTGGGTCAGCAAATCGAAAATACCAATCATGGAGCCGGTGTACAAATCGTCGTTGTACTTGGCCTTGAAGCCCGCCATGTATTGGCCCATGCGTCCGCCCATGTTGTAGTGGGCATAACTGACTTGGTAAATACGCCCAGCCCCGTTTTGACCTAAGGCGGTGGGCGTGCCGGAAACACCGGTGTAGTAGGTGAAGAAACGGCCGTTGTAGCCACCCTCATTGGCGGCTTTGACCAACAACGCCAAGTCTGAGCCCCAGTTACCGGTGATGACCGAGTCAGCGCCAGAGGCCTTGATCTTGGCGATATAGGGCGCGAAGTCACGAACCTGCGCCAAAGGGTGCAAGTCTTCGCCCACTATTTCAATATCGGGGCGCTTGCGGCTGAGGTTTTCTTTGGCGTACTTCACTACCTGCTGACCATGGGAATAGTTTTGGTTGAGCAAATAGATTTTTTTAACTTCCTTCATCTCCTTGATGTAGGTGGTCATGGCTTCCATCTTCATGGAAGTGTCTGCATCAAAGCGGAAATGCCAGTAACTGCATTTGCTGTTGGTGAAGTCAGGGTCCACCGCAGAATGGTTAAGGAAAATAATTTCTTTGCCCGGGTTGCGCTCGTTGTGTTTGTTCACTGCATCGAGCAAAGCACCGGCAACAGAAGAGCCATTTCCTTGGGTGATGTAGCGCACACCTTGGTCCATGGCTGATTTGAGTTGGTTCAAACTCTCAGCAGGGCTGAGTTTGTTGTCTAAACCAATGATTTCAAACTTCACGCCAGCAGGGTTGCTTTTGTTGGTTTCTTCCGCAAGGTATTGCAGAGATTTGAGTTGATTGGAGCCCACTGGCGCCATCAGACCTGACAAGGGGTCAATCCAAGCAATCTTGACAACCTCGCCTTTTTGCGCCCAAGCATTGAGGGACAAAACGCTGGTCAAAGTCAGAGCCAGCCAAGTTTTACGCGATGCCATTGTGATCTCCAAGATTGCTATAGCCCCTAGCCTAATCGCAAACAGGGGTTAACTCTGCTAGGGAATATCCTAGGCAGGTAATTGGTAGGTGCTTAATATTTCACGCAATTTTGTTTTAAGCATTTTCCCTGTGGCCCCTATGGGAATTGCCTCGACAAACACGACATCATCAGGAATTTGCCACTTGGCAATTTTTCCTTCATAAAAACTTAATACTTGCTCACGTTCGAGCTTGGCACCAGGTTTGACCACCACCACCACAATGGGCCTTTCATCCCATTTGGGATGCGGCATGCCAATGCAAGCCGCCATCAATACCTCGGGGTGAGCCATGGCGATGTTTTCAATATCGATAGAACTGATCCATTCGCCGCCGGATTTGATGACGTCTTTGCTGCGGTCGGTGATTTGCATATAGCCGTCGGCGTCGACGGTGGCCACATCGCCGGTGGGAAACCATCCGTCGATCAACGGTGAAGCGCCTTCTTGTTTGAAATACTCTTGTATGACCCAAGGCCCTTTCACCCATAAATCGCCATAGGCTTTGCCGTCATGGGCTTGCTCTTTGCCGTTGTCGTCCACAATTTTGAAATCCAAGCCAAAGATTGCACGGCCTTGTTTCATGCGGATTTTCAATTTGTCTTCATCGGACAAGCTCAGGTGTTTGTTTTTCAGGGTGGACAAAGTGCCCAGCGGGCTGAGTTCGGTCATCCCCCATGCATGCAACACTTCAACCCCATACAAGTCATTGAAGGCATGAATCATGGCGGGTGGGCAGGCCGAGCCCCCAATGACGGTGCGCTTCAAATGGTTAAAGCGCAGATCGTTGGTTTTCAAATGCGCGAGCAGCATTTGCCAGACGGTGGGCACGCCCGCAGCCAAAGTGACTTTCTCAGCCTCTAAGAGTTCGTAAATCGATTTACCGTCCAGCGCTGCACCCGGAAAAACCAATTTCGCACCCACCATGGCCGCGCTGTAAGGCAGTCCCCATGCGCTGACATGGAACATGGGCACCACCGGCAAAATCGCGTCGCGCGCCGACAAACACATCACATCCGGTAAGGCACAGGCATAGGCGTGCAAAACGGTAGAGCGGTGGCTGTACAAAGCTGCCTTGGGGTGACCTGTGGTGCCACTGGTGTAGCACATGCATGCAGCCGTGTTTTCATCCAGCGTGGGCCAAGCGTAGGCTGTGGATTGCTGGCCCAGCCAAGTCTCGTAACTCAGCAAGCCAGGAATACCGGTATCGGTGGGCAGCTTGTCCGCATCGCATAAAGCAACCCAATGCTTGACGGTTGTGCAGCTTTCATGGATTTGCTTGGCAATCGGCAAGAAGCTCATGTCAAAGCACATCACCTCGTCTTCGGCGTGGTTGGCAATCCAGACGATTTGGTCTGGGTGCAAACGCGGGTTGATGGTGTGAATCACGCGCCCACTGCTGCTCACCCCAAAATAAAGTTCTAAATGGCGATAGCCGTTCCACGCCAAGGTGGCCACTCGCGCGCCTGAACCCAGATTCCATTGATCCAAGCCATTGGCCACTTGGCGAGCGCGATGCGCAATCGTTGCCCAAGTGCTGCGGTGAATATCGCCCTCAACCCGACGCGACACAATTTCCACATCCCCATGGTGCTTTTGCGCAAAATCGATCAAGGATGAAATGGACAGATCTTGGTTTTGCATGAGTCCGAGCATGGACAGTCTCCTAGGGTCATCGCCCTGTGTGGGTTAAGGTTGGGGGGTATTGTGCACAATCCCTCCATGCCATCTTTAGCCGATCATTTGCCACAGCTCGCTTGGCGCAATAGTTTTGCCGCTTTAGGCCCCTCTTTTTACACACCGGTGACAGCCACCCCTTTGCAGGAAGCGCACTGGGTTGGCCGCAATGAGAATTTGGCCAAGGCTTTGGGTTTGCCAGACCACTGGTGGCAAGAGCCTGCTGTTTTGCAAGCACTGGCAGGCAACCTGGTCTTGCCCGGCAGTCAGCCCTTGGCCAGTGTGTACAGCGGCCACCAGTTTGGCGTGTGGGCCGGGCAGTTGGGCGACGGCCGCGCCTTGTGGCTGGGTGAAATCGACACGCCCATGGGCCCACAAGAATTGCAACTCAAAGGCGCAGGCGCCACGCCTTACTCCCGCATGGGCGACGGGCGCGCGGTATTGCGATCCAGCATTCGCGAATTTTTGTGCAGCGAAGCCATGCATGGCTTGGGCATTCCCACCACCCGCGCTTTGGCCATGGTGGGCTCGCCCGACAAGGTGTTGCGCGAAGAACTGGAAACCGCGGCGGTGGTCACACGGGTGGCGCCGAGTTTTTTGCGGTTTGGCCATTTCGAGCATTTCGCAGCCCTTGGCCGCCATGAAGAACTCCAGCAACTCGCCGACTTTGCAATTGCGCAGCATTTCCCCGAACTCTTGGCCACGCCAGAAGGCGCTGAGCGTTACTTGGCCATGCTGGGCACGGTTATGCAGCGCACGGCTTACTTGCTGGCGCAGTGGCAGTAGGTGGGGTTTTGCCACGGCGTGATGAACACCGACAA
>CANLWQ010000190.1 GCA_947494405.1 Comamonadaceae bacterium
CTTGCGGGGTTTGCAGTATGCGCATGAACATGGCTCGGTTGACGGGATTGCGGCGAAACGCCGCATCCATCAAAGACCTGGCGTTGTACAAAGCACGCAAGGTACGTGCTGAAAAACCCTTGATGCCCACGGTTTCTTGGTAGAGCAAAAAGGTTTCCAAAATAGCTTCGGGATGGCGTTGGTATAAGTTGTCATCCCGCACATCGAGCATGCCCGATTTGTCTGCAAAACGCTCATTCAGTGGGCGGGGTGGATGCGCAGTGGTTTGTGCAAACAACCATTCCTGCATATTCAGATGGACGATTTGATTGAGCTGCGTCACCGCTTTGGCAGCCCAGTAATAGTGTTTCATCAGCGCCTCACTGGCGCGGCGGGCGTGACGTTGCTCGCTGGGCGGGGGCGCTAATCCCAGGTCTTGGGAGACCGAGGTTTGCAAATCAAACACCAAACGGTCTTCACGGCGTTGGGCGATGTAGTGCAGTCGCCAACGCACCAGCGAAAGCAACTCTTCATTGCGGGTCAACTGCCGCAACTCTAAAGGCGTGACCATGTGATGGTCAGCCAAATCTTGCCAAGACTCACCCAGGCCACTGGCCTTGGCCAACCACAACAGCATTTGCAAGTCGCGCAATCCTCCTGGCGACTCTTTGCAATTGGGCTCTAGCGAGTAGGGTGAATTGTCGAACTTGGTGTGGCGCTGGCCCATCTCCAAGGTTTTTCCCGTGAAGAAGGCACGGGGCTCGAGTTGTTGTTGAAAACCCGTGGTGAAAGCTGTAAACAGCGCCTCATTGCCCACAATCCTTCGGGCTTCGAGCATGGAGGTCTGCACGGTGATGTCGCCTGCAGCTTCAAGCATGCATTCCTGAAGATTGCGAACACTGGAGCCAATTTCCAGTCCCTCGTCCCAGCAGCTGCCTATGAAGCGTTCAATAGCCTCGCGTAATGTCGGATCGTCTTGGGGCGATACACCGTCTGGCAACAGCAGCAACACATCAACATCCGAATAGGGAAACAAAGCTTGGCGACCGTAGCCGCCCACAGCCACCAAACAAGCCTGTCCGGTCATGTCAGCGGCTTTCCATAAAACACTCAGGCTGTCGTCACACAGTTGACTGAGTTGGCGCAAATGCAGACGAACACGACGCGCTCCACGTAAACTTTGTTGCGCAGCGCATGCCGCCAACAGGGCTTTTTTGCGTTGCTTGAATTCAGTGATGGTTCAACTCGCTGAAAGTTAGCAAGAGCTGGTGGTGACAAATGAAGGCAAGGGCGGGCTGCCTTCCGACAGGGTTAGCACTTCATAGCCGGTGGGGGTCACCAAAATCGTGTGCTCCCATTGCGCAGACAAAGAATGGTCACGGGTGACTATGGTCCAACCGTCGCCTGTTTCGCGTATGTCTCTTTTCCCAGCGTTCATCATGGGCTCAATGGTGAAGGTCATACCCGCTCGTAACTCTTCCAAGGTGCCAGGCTTGCCGTAGTGAAGCACCTGAGGCTCTTCGTGAAACACTTGCCCTATGCCATGGCCACAAAACTCGCGCACCACTGAAAAGCCCAAGCCCTCGGCAAACAGTTGAATGGCGTGGCCAATATCGCCCAGACGCGCACCAGGCTTGACCTTCACAATGCCATGCCACATGGCTTCATAAGTCATGGCGCACAAGCGCTTGGCCGCGATAGAGCCTTCGCCCACCACAAACATGCGACTGGTGTCGCCATGCCAGCCATTTTTGATGACGGTGATGTCGATGTTGAGGATGTCACCCTTTTTCAAGACCTTGTCGTTCGGTATGCCGTGACAAACTTGGTGGTTGATCGAGGTGCAAATCGACTTCGGATAGGGGTTGTAGCCGTTCGGGGCATAGTTCAGCGGCGCGGGAATGGCCTGCTGCACTTGGGTGATGTAGTCATGCGCCAATTGATCCAAGGCGTTGGTGGTCACGCCAGCCTGTACATGGGGCGTCAAGAAATCCAGTACTTCAGAGGCCAAGCGCCCCGCTAAACGCATACCTTGTATGCCTTGTTCGTCTTTGATGGTGATGCTCATAGCGCAAATTATCTCAGGCTCGCCGGTCTGGGCCTTTTACCCAAGGGAAGACCGTAAAATGAAGCAGTCAGAGTCTTGCTGACCCCGCATTTGCACCCATCCCCAACCAGGCTTGCCCGTGACCGTTCTGATCAGCACTTTCGAAGGCGGCGAAGCCTTCAGCCCCTTTAAAACCCAACGATTGCTGCAAACCTTGCAGCGACAAGCCCCTTCGGTCAGCGGTTTGCAAACCCTGCAGGTATTTTTGGTGGCCACCTCTGAGGCTTTGAGTGAAAGTGACAGCGCCCGCATGGCCCGTTTGCTGGATGCGGTTGCAAGTCCTGTGGCACCAGATTCTTCGCTGGAACAAGTGTGCTGGGTCTCTACACGCTTGGGTACTGTCTCGCCTTGGGCTTCCAAAGCCAGCGACATCGCCCGAAATTGTGGATTTGCCGTACAGCGTATCGAGCGCTTGGTTGAATACCGCATAAAGCTTAGCGCCAGCCTGAGCCCTGATGAATCGCTGGCGATTCAAGCCTTGCTGCACGACCGCATGACCGAATCTTTGTGGCACACCCAACAGGAATCCCATGCCCTTTTTCAAGCCTTGACAGCCAAAGCGCTGAGCTTTGTCGATACCCAAGCCCAGGGCCGCCAAGCTTTGGTGCAGGCCAATGCCGATTGGGGCTTGGCTTTGGCCGAGGATGAAATCGATTATTTACTTGATGCGTTTGGCAAGATGGGGCGCAACCCCAGCGACGCCGAGTTGATGATGTTTGCCCAAGCCAACAGCGAGCACTGTCGTCACAAAATTTTCAACGCCAGTTTCAGCATCGATGGCCAGGCCCAAAGCCACAGCCTGTTTGGCATGATTCGCCACACCCACGCCACCACGCCCCAGCACACGGTGGTGGCCTATTCCGACAACGCGGCCATCATGAAAGGCCACACGGTAGAAAAATTTGCCGCGCCATTGACTGGCTTTGTGCCGCGCTACGACAAGTCGCAAGGTGTGCAGCATATTTTGATGAAGGTGGAAACCCACAACCACCCCACCGCCATCTCACCTTTCCCCGGCGCCGCCACAGGCGCGGGCGGCGAAATCCGCGACGAAGGCGCCACGGGGCGCGGCGCCAAGCCCAAAGCGGGGTTGACAGGTTTCAGCGTGTCTAAGCTGTGGGGCAGCAGTCTGGGCCGACCGGCGCACATGGCCAGCGCACTGCAAATCATGACCGAGGGCCCTTTGGGCGGCGCGGCCTTCAACAATGAATTTGGCCGACCCAATCTTTTAGGCTATTTCCGCGAGTACGAGCAAGTGGTTGACGGCGTGCAACGCGGCTACCACAAACCCATCATGATTGCTGGGGGCATAGGTGTGGTGCAGCGCGAGTTGACCCGAAAAATTGAATTCCCACCGGGCACGCTGTTGATTCAACTGGGCGGCCCCGGCATGCGCATTGGCATGGGCGGGGGGGCTGCCAGCTCTTTGGCCAGCGGCAGCAACAGCGTGGCCTTGGATTTCGATTCTGTGCAACGCGGCAACCCCGAGATTCAGCGCCGCGCCCAAGAGGTCATCAACCATTGCAATGCATTGGGTGCGATGACACCCATACTCGCCATCCACGATGTGGGGGCGGGCGGTTTATCCAACGCTTTTCCCGAGCTGGTCAATGATGCAGGACGCGGCGCTCGCTTCGATTTGCGCCAGGTGCATTTAGAAGAATCGGGCATGTCGGCGCGTGAAATTTGGAGTAACGAAAGCCAAGAGCGCTATGTCTTGGCCATCGACCCACAGTCATTGCCGCAGTTTGCTTTCTTTTGCGAGCGCGAGCGTTGCCCTTACTCGGTGGTGGGCAAAGCCACGGCCAAGCCGCAATTGGTGGTGAAAGACGGTGCGGCCATCACGCCAGTGGATATGCCGCTGGAGGTGTTGCTGGGCAAACCGCCCAAAATGCAGCGTGATGTGCAACGTGTACAGCGCGATTCACCGGTGTTGAATTTGACCGATGTGCGTTTGCAAGACGCAGTGATTCAGGTCTTGTCGCATCCCAGCGTGGCCAGCAAACGGTTTTTGATCACCATTGGCGACCGAACAGTAGGGGGCTTGAGCCACCGCGACCCTATGGTGGGTCCTTGGCAAGTGCCGGTGGCCGATTGCGCCATCACCTTGGCCGATTTCCAAGGCCATGCGGGCGAGGCCATGAGCATGGGCGAGCGCACCCC
>CANLWQ010000191.1 GCA_947494405.1 Comamonadaceae bacterium
GCTTTTGTTGCTGGACGAAGCCACCAGTGCGCTGGACGCGCACAGCGAACGCATGGTGCAAGCCGCGCTCGAAACCGCCATGCAAGGCCGCACCACGCTGGTGATTGCCCACCGGCTCGCCACCGTGCAAAAAGCCGATGTGATTTGGGTGTTAGACCACGGTGCTTTGGTGGAACAAGGCACGCACACCGAGTTGGTGGCCAAGGGCGGTTTGTATGCAAGTTTGGCGGCGCTGCAGTTCAATCAAAGTTGAATCGCATGAACACGCTCCCAACGCCAGACACCGCCATCGACTCCCGTCAAGCGGCGTGGCGATTGCTCACCACCTTGCTGCTGATGTTGTTGGGCAACAGCGGCATGTATGTGGTGTCTGTGGTGCTGCCTGAGGTGCAAACCGAGTTCGGTGTCAGCCGCGCAGATGCGTCCATCCCCTACACCTTGAGCATGTTGGGCTTTGGCATTGGTGGCATGTGGATGGGGCGTTGGGCAGATCGCTTTGGCATTGCACGGGTGGCGGCCTTGGGCGCACTTGGCGTGGCCAGTGGTTTTGTGTTGGCGGGGTTGTCGGGTGGCATTGTGGGCTTTGCACTGGCGCAAGGCCTGTTGGGTTTGTTGGGCATCGCCTCCACCTTTGCGCCGCTGTTGGCCGACACCGCGCAGTGGTGGAACAAACGCCGTGGTATTGCTGTCGCGGTGTGCGCCAGTGGCAACTATTTGGCTGGCACTTTGTGGCCACCCATTGCGCAATGGGGCGTGACCCAAGTGGGATGGCGCACCACCTATTTATGTATTGGTCTGTTTTGCGGCATAGGCATGGGCTTGCTCGCCCTGCGTATGCGCACCCCACCGCCTGCGGCTGCAGCAGCCACAGTGAACCGCCAAGGTGTGGTGGCGTCAGAGCGGCCCTTTGGAATGTCGGTCATTCAAGCGCAATGGTTGTTGAGTGTGGCGGGCGTGGCTTGCTGTGTGGCCATGGCCATGCCGCAAGTGCATATCGTGGCCTATTGCAGCGACTTAGGCTTTGGCGCTGCGCGGGGCGCCGAAATGCTTTCGCTGATGCTGGCCTGCGGCATCGTCAGCCGCTTGGTGTCGGGGGTGATTTGCGACCGCATTGGCGGCATTCGCACCTTGCTGCTGGGCTCGGCCTTGCAAGGTATTGCGCTGATGATGTTCTTGCCCTTCGATGGTTTGGTGCCGCTGTATCTGGTGTCGGCCATGTTCGGTTTGTTTCAAGGCGGCATCGTGCCCTCTTACGCCATCATTGTGCGCGAGCATTTCCCCGCCAAAGAGGCCGGCGCGCGAACCGGCACCATCATCATGGCGACCTTGGTGGGCATGGCGCTGGGCGGGTGGTTGTCCGGCAAGATATTTGATGTGACGGGCTCATACCACGCGGCCTTTATCAACGGCATTGCATGGAACGCGCTGAACTTTGGCATTGTGTTGTGGCTTTATAAGCGCATCAAGGTTTGCAGGCAGTGAATACATAGCGGTTGAGGCTAAAGAAATAACCACCCGCCTCTTCCATGCTGCTGACATCGGCTTGCCAATCTGCCACCAACTGCGTGCCGTACTCGGGCAAACCACCGACAAAAGACGCGATAAAGCCCATCATGCCGCCGCTGAAGGTGTCGGTACTGAAAGCCAAGTTGATCAAGGGAATGGTGTTGACCTGAACCTTGGCAAAACCTGCACGCTGCAAGCGCTGCACCAAGCTGCGGGGTAACTGAGGGTGCGGAATATGTTGGCTCCAACCCTGCATCACACGACGCATTCGCGTTTCGTCACGACACGCCCACACGCAAGACTCCCAGTCGGTATCAACCAGCAAGACCTGAGCGCCACTCTTCATCACCCGCGCCAGCTCTGTGAATGCAGCGTCCAAGTCGGCCACATATTCATAGACTTGTGTGGCCAGTGCGATATCGAACGCGCCATCCGCAAACGGTAGATTCAGCACATCAGCTTGGTGAAATGTCACCTGCTTGGCGTCTTCACATCGACGTGCCGCCAACTGCAACATGGACGGGGCGATATCAATGGCATCGACGCGGCCCTTGTCGCCCACCGCAAGCGCTAGCGCCAAGGAGGTGAGGCCTGGGCCGCAACCGATATCCAAAGCCCGCATGTCTGGCTTGACATGTAGCAACTGAAAAATTTGCTCGCGTTGCTGCACCACATCGGGTGTGAGGTAAATGTTTTCCAAACGCTGGGCACCGGCTTGGTCAAATTGCGCCAAGGTGCTGTCTTTGTCATTCATGCATTGCTCTCCAGATGTCTTCACGATCTTAGCCCTAGCTCTTGCGATGCAGAGGTATGCTTTGCAGTCATGAGCCTGTCCTCCGTCAAAGCCTTTTTCGCCGACCTGCAACTCGACATTCCTATCTTGGAAACCGAGGCCAACACCGCCACCGTGGTGGTGTCTGCCCATTCGGTTTGGCCCAGCCACTGCCGATTTACCTGGACGTGTCCTTGAAAGCCTTTGACGAGGTGCTGCCCGCCGCAGGCTCGGTCAACAGCGCGGTGCGTATATCGGTGACGCTGTTAGCAGAAGTGACCCAAGGGCAGTGGGTGGATGTGTGTCAGGCAGTGGAAGCCCTCAATAGCCATTGAATAAAAAATCAAGGGCCGTCACGATGCTGGCTTGCTCCGTGACCAAAGAGGCCACTTGACGCTTCAAAACCCTGGCGGGAACCGCTGCCATTTTGGGGGTTTCAAGTACAAAGTCTTGACCTGCAATACTGAAAACAGGCATGAGTCGCTCGGGTATTTTCAAATTGGCAAACTGCCCCATCGGTCTCAATGGGATGACCATTCTGGTGTCTAAGCCGTCAAATAAATCGTTTTGAATATCCAAGATATAGGGTGTTGTCTTGGCTGATGCACCTTCATTGGCATAGACGTCAAAGCGAGGCATCAGAAGGTCTTCCATTCATCCAAAGGCAAGCCTTCGGCAGCCACTGTGTCGTTGTAGACGGCAACAAATGCGGCATGTTCTTCGCGCCAGCGTCTGGCCTGCTCTTCTTTGACGTAAGTCTGTAAGTAGGCGTCGCACAGTTTGGAGATATTGAGGTTGAGCTGCTTGGCAGCGTCCAACACATCTGCGCTGAGGGTGAGGTTGGCCGCACGCTTGTTCGAAGATTTGAGGGCTTGAAGCGTATTGCTTTTGCTTTGGTGATGCATGGTTTTGATGCGCATGATTGAATGCGCATATTTTATAGATCTTCTGATTTTGTATCAGTTTTGAATTAGAACAAACAAAAATCTTTGATGGTGAAAGTGATATTTACTAAACAATTAAGTTCTAGTTAAACATGCCAATTTGCTTGGCATCAATTAATTGCTAGGCCAATGGAAGTGCCTTTAACTTGATATGTCAATATGGCATTTCAAGTTTCAATATGTCTCCAACTGCAACCTGCCCTCTTGCTTCAAACCCGCCTCCACAGCCGCCCAGTCCAAGCCGGCACCCACGGCAATGTCTTGCAAAGCTTGCAACACACCTTCTTCCATAGCCTTTAAGCCGCAGACATAAAAATGGGTTTGCGGGTCTTGCAGCAAGGTGGCGAGTTGAGGTGCAGCATCGCGCATCGCGTCTTGCACATAGCGTTTAGGCTGGCCTGGGGTGCGTGAATACGCGAAGTGAATGTCGATGAAGTCTTTGGGCAGTTTTTGCAGCGGACCAAAGTAGGGCAACTCTTGCTGTGTGCGCGCGCCAAAGAACAGCAACAGCTGACCGCCTTCGTATTTGCCGCTGGCTTTCAAGCGGCGGCGCCACTCGGTCATGCCGCGCATGGGGGCGCTGCCGGTGCCGGTGCAAATCATCACGAGATGACTGCCTGCGTGGTTAGGCATGAGGAAGCTGCTGCCAAACGGGCCAATCACTTGCACCGTGTCGCCGGTTTTCAAATCACACAAAAAGTTAGACGCTACGCCTTTGACGGGCTGGCCTTGGTGGTCTTGCACCACGCGTTTCACCGTGAGCGAGAGGTTGTTGTAACCGGCCCGCTCGCCATTGCGCGGACTGGCGATGGAGTATTGGCGTGCATGGTGTGGCTTGCCCAGGGCGTCCACGCCCGGGGGAATGATGCCAATCGATTGCCCTTCCAACACGGGAAAAGGCAAGCTGCCAAAGTCCAGCACAATGTGATGGGTTTCGTTGTCGGTGCCGGCCTCGTTGACCTGCATATTGCCCACCACCTTGGCGCTGATGGGCGAC
>CANLWQ010000192.1 GCA_947494405.1 Comamonadaceae bacterium
AAATAGGGCGGCCTTTTTTCACGTACTCGCCAGCAATTTCAGCCAAGCGGTCATAAAACGTGATGCGGTGCCATTGCGTGTCTTCAATGGTTTCGCCGCTGTTTTTGTCTTTGCGCTTGGTGCTGGTGGCAATCGACACATTGGCCACGGCTTGGCCGCTGGGGAGATAACGAACCTCGGGGTCGCGCCCGCAGTTGCCCATCAAAATAACTTTGTTCACGGATGCCATGGTGTACCTCTAGAGTGCTGTGAAAGGGAAGAAACCGATTATGCGGCCCGACGCCGCGCAGGTCAGTGAGCTGTGCTCACTCCCTGCGGTGATGTGTGAACAAAGCTTGTGCCCCAAGCCACCAGCAGCCACAGCAGCATCAGCCCGGCACTGGTCATGAAGACGCCTGAAGCACTGACTGTTTTAAGTAACCAGCCGCCCATGGCGCCGCCGGCAAAAATGCCCAGCGACTGCAAGGTGTTGTAGACCCCCAGCGCCGAGCCGCGTGCGCCGGTGGGCGCCAAACGCGACGCCAAACTGGGTTGGCTGGCTTCGAGCACATTGAAGCCGCAGAAAAACAAAAACAACAAAACGCCCAGCAACCATAAAGGCGGGGACGATAAAGCCAGCACCCCCCAAGCAAGCTGTACCAACAAAACCAACACAATGCAGCCCAAAAACAAAGGTCGCAACAAACCGCGCCTCTCCATGGGGAACAAGGTGACCCCCATCACCACAAACGACAGCAGCACTGCGGGCAGGTAAACCCAGCCGTGGTCAGCGCTGGCCACGCCGGCTTGGATCAGCAAAGCGGGAATAGACACCCACGAGGCGAGTTGCACGGCATACAAAGCAAACACCCCAAAATTCAGTCGAATCAAATCGCGGTGGATAAGCAAGCCCCACAAACTGTGGCGCACCCGCCCGGGCAAGGGCAAAGCTGGTTCTGGCGGAGTCCAAAACCGAACAATAGTCACGCCACACAGGGCCAAAACCAAGGTGAGGCCAAAAATAGCGCTCAAACCGCCCCAAGCGGACAACAAGGGCCCCAAGACCAAGGACAGCGCAAACATCAAACCAATGCTGGCACCCACCAAGGCCGTGCCTTTGGTGCGCACCGCGTCGCGGGTCTGGTCGGCCAGCAGAGCGGTGACTGCCGCAGAAATCGCGCCGCCGCCTTGCAGCGCACGGCCTAAAGCCAGACCGGTGACGCTGGTGGCCATGGCACCCACGATGCTGCCCAATGCGAGCAATGCCAGCCCGAGGTAAATCACTCGCTTGCGGCCAAAGCGGTCGGCGGCCATGCCAAAAGGAATTTGCAACACGGCTTGCACCAAGCCATACATGCCCATGGCCAAGCCAATGGCTGACAAGTCGTCGCCGCCCTCGTAGTGCCGCGCCTCCAGCATAAACACCGGCATCACCATGAACAGGCCCAACATGCGCATGGCGTAAATACTGGCCAAGGAAAAAGCGGCTCGCCGCTCATCGGGCAGCATGCG
Source organism: Comamonadaceae bacterium (assembly GCA_947494405.1). Classification (GTDB taxonomy): domain Bacteria; phylum Pseudomonadota; class Gammaproteobacteria; order Burkholderiales; family Burkholderiaceae_C; genus Limnohabitans. Next base: position 1,492 of record CANLWQ010000192.1, read on the forward strand.
GGATTCATCAAGGGAAGGCAGGGTCACAGAAAGCTTAGTCATATCTCAATCCAATGATTGTCTATCATGCACCATGGCCAAAGACAAAACCTATTACAGCTGCACCTAGTGCGGCGGCAGCAGCCCCAAATGGCTGGGCAAATGCCCGCAGTGCGAGGCTTGGAATACTTTGGTCGAGGCGGTCTCTGCCGAACCAGGCGCTCTGAAAAACCGCTTCACCCCGCGCGCAGGTTTGGCGCCATCCGCAGGTGTCACCGCGCTGTCCGACATCGAGGCGCAAGATGTGGAACGAACCCCCACCGGCCAAGACGAGTTAGACCGTGTATTGGGCGGCGGCATGGTTGAAGGTGGCGTGGTGTTGATTGGCGGCGACCCGGGCATTGGCAAGTCCACCTTGCTGTTGCAAGCCCTCGACGGATTGCAGCGCAGCGGTCAAAACACTTTGTATGTCACCGGCGAAGAGTCGGGTGCGCAAGTCGCGCTGCGTGCGCGTCGTTTGGGGCTGGACAACAGCCGCGTGCAGGTCTTGGCTGAAACCCAGCTGGAAAAAATTATTTCCACGCTGCAAACGCAGTCGCCACACATCGCTGTCATCGACTCTATTCAAACCGTGTATTCCGACCAACTCACCAGCGCGCCGGGCTCAGTGGCGCAGGTGCGTGAGTGCGCCGCTCACCTCACCCGCTTGGCCAAGTCCACCGGTATCGCCATCGTGTTGGTGGGTCACGTTACCAAAGAAGGGGCGCTCGCCGGCCCGCGTGTGCTCGAGCACATGGTCGACACCGTGCTGTATTTCGAGGGCGACACCCATTCCAGTTTCAGGCTGGTGCGGGCCATCAAAAACCGCTTTGGTGCTGTGAACGAAATTGGCGTGTTCGCCATGACTGAAAAAGGCTTGAAGGGTGTCAGCAACCCCAGCGCCATCTTTTTAAGCCAACACGCCGAGCCGGTGCCAGGCAGCTGTGTCATGGTCACTTTAGAGGGCACGCGCCCCTTGCTGGTTGAAATCCAAGCCTTGGTTGACAGCGGCGGCCCCAGCCCGCGCCGCTTGAGCGTGGGCCTGGACCGTGACCGCTTGGCCATGTTGCTGGCGGTTTTGCATCGCCACGCCGGCGTGGCTTGCATGGACCAAGATGTGTTTGTCAACGCGGTGGGCGGCGTGCGCATCAGCGAGCCCGCCGCCGACTTGGCGGTACTCTTGGCCATCACCTCCTCGCTGCGCGGAAAACCCCTGCCCAAAGGCTTTATCGCTTTTGGCGAGGTGGGCTTGGCCGGCGAGGTGCGCCCCGCGCCGCGCGGTCAAGAGCGTTTGAAAGAAGCGGCCAAGCTGGGCTTTAGCGTGGCTGTCATCCCCAAGGCGAATGCCCCCAAAAAACCTATAGAGGGCATGACGGTTCATGCGGTAGAGCGGGTCGAAGAGGCCATGGCCGTGGTGCGCGGTTTGGGTTAAATACTGTTCAAAACGCACTTTTGTTGCGCTAACGCAAGGTCTTTGGGGGCGGCTCCAACTACAACTCTCCTGTCATCAAGGAGAAGTTGCGATGCAAACCCTGTCAAAGTGGGTGTTTATCTGTATGAGCCTGCTGTGGCCTACCTTTAGCCACGCCCAGCGTGTGGTGCCGGCGCCTGCCCTCACCGCCTACCAGCAAGAGTGCTCGGTCTGCCATTTCGCTTACCCGCCTGGCCTCTTGCCAGCCGAGTCGTGGAAGAGCATTACAGACAGTCTACCCAAACATTTTTCTACCCAAGTCCTGCTCAACAGTGACACCCAAAGCTTGATTGCCGATTGGTTGCAAACCAACGCGGTCAATCCCGTGTGGGTCGGCACGCAAATGCCGCCCGATAACCGCATCACCCGCGCTGAGTGGTGGCTAGGTATTCATAAAGTCAGCAAAAAATTGCCAGCCAAAGTCTGGAAAAACCTTTATGTGAAAAGTCCCTCCAACTGTGCCGCCTGTCACCGCGGCGCACCCTCTGGCGAATACAACGCCAAAACCGTGCTGATTCCCTCATGAGCTCAACAGAAACAGAAATCACCAGCGTCAAAGTCTGGGACTGGCCGGTTCGCGTCTTCCATTGGACCTTGGCGGCCAGCGTGATTGGCGCTTATGCCACCGGCGAGAGCGAAGGTTTCGAGCGCTTGCACCACACCTTGGGTTGGGTGGCGGCGGGCTTGATTGCGTTTCGCGTGGTCTGGGGGCTTGTCGGCACACGCTACGCACGGTTCAGCGAATTTGTGCGTGGGCCGGAACAAGTGTGGTCTTATATCAAGAGCTTGCGAAGCAGCGAACCACAACATTTTGTCGGTCACAACCCGGTAGGCGCCGTGGCCGTTATCTTGCTCATGGGCTTGACGGCCTTGAGTGTCTATAGCGGCTGGCTGGCTTTGGCCGAGGACGCGGCTGAGTGGTTGGAAGAGGCGCATGAAATCGCGGCCAATACCTTGGTCCCCGTGGTCTTGGTGCATGTCATCGGCGTGCTGTGGAGTAGCCGAACCCATGGTGAAAACTTGCTCAAAGCCATGCTGACCGGGCGCAAAACCGCGCCAAGCGAGGCAGGCATTCACCGCAATTGGGGTGCGCTGGGCTTGGCCATGCTGATAGCGGTGGCTTGGTTTGTTTTTCTTGAACTTAGGGCTTAAAACTTAGGTCAAAATCAGCGCCATGAATTGGCGAAATCTGGCAGTGGTTACCGGCTTGGCAGTCTTACTGTATGGTTCCTTTC
>CANLWQ010000193.1 GCA_947494405.1 Comamonadaceae bacterium
AACCATCCTCTCCCGTTGCTGTCAGGCGGCATCAGAGTTGGTGGTTGATGGTGGGTTTAACGATTCTGGTGTCCTTGGCGCTGGTATTGCTTTTCTTGCTGACCCAAGCCACCCAAGGATGGGAAGTCTACGAACAAAACTACGGCCTGTTGTTTGGCTTGAACATAGGTTTTGCGGGGATATTGCTGGCCATGATTGCGTGGCTAGGTGTGCGCTTGGTCAGCAGGTTGCGGCAAGGAAAATTTGGCAGTCGATTGCTGGTGAAGTTGGCGGGTATTTTTGCCTTGGTAGGCATTTTGCCGGGCCTGCTGATTTACGCCGTGTCTTACCAGTTTGTGACCCGCTCGATTGAGGTCTGGTTTGACACCAAGGTTGAAGTGGCCTTGGATGCTGGCTTAAATCTGAGTCGTTCAACCTTGGAGAGTTTGTCCAATGAGTTGGCTGTCAATGTGCGCAATGCCAGCCAAGACGTGGCCGCCGCTTCCAACACTGCCATGCCAGTGGTGTTGGCAAGCATTCGCGAAAAACTCGACGCCAGCGAGGTCACGCTTTGGCTTAACAACAGCGTGGCAGTGGCCAGCGTGACTGAAGAGCGTTATCAACTCCAGCCCGAACGACCCAGTGCCGCCGAGTGGCGCCAAGTGCGCAGCCAAGGCATCAGTTGGCGCAGCGAGGGCTTGGACGACAACTTAGGGGGCGGCGCTATTCAACCGCGCATGACCGTGTTGGTTCGAATGGGTGGAAGCGGTTTTCAGCTAGACGGGCAAGGCCGGGTATTGCAAGTGGTGAAAAAATTGCCGCCTGTGCTGGTGGCCAATGCCTTGGCCGTGCTTGACGCCAATCGGCAGTACCAAGAGCGTGCCTTGGCCCGCGAAGGCTTAAAACGCATGTACATAGGTACCTTGACCTTGAGTTTGTTCTTGGCGGTATTCGGTGCGGTCTTATTGGCTGTCTTGTTGGGTAACCAGTTGGCACGGCCCTTGTTGCTGCTGGCCGAAGGTGTGCGCGACGTGGCCGCAGGCGACTTGAGTCCGCGTGCCGTTTTGCAAGGCAAAGATGAGCTCGATGGTTTGACCCGTTCGTTTGCGCAGATGACGGAACAACTTGCCCAAGCAAGAAGCTCGGTGGAGTCGAGCATGGCGCAAGTCAACTTGGCCCGCAGCCATTTACAAACCATGCTGGACAACCTCACCGCCGGCGTGGTGTTGCTAGACCCGCAAGGGCATATCTTGTCCATCAACCCAGGGGCTACACGGATATTGCAATTGCCATTGGCCGTTCACATGGGCAAAGCTTTGCAAGACATTGAGGGCTTGCAGGCATTTGGCCTGCAGGTGATGGAGCAATTCCATGATTTCGTGGCGGAGCAACAGCAACGCTCTTTAGACCATTGGCAGCAGTCATTTGAAATTGACATCAAAACGCAGCAATCTTTCATTGAGTTTGGGCCTGACCGTCAACAACACACCACCTTGGTGGGGCGCGGCGCAGTCTTGCCGCAAGGCGAGTGGTTATTGGTGTTCGATGACATCACCGAAATTGTGTCGGCCCAACGCTCACAGGCTTGGTCCGAGGTGGCCAGACGTTTGGCGCACGAGATCAAAAATCCGCTCACACCGATTCAACTCTCGGCTGAGCGCCTAGAAATGAAGCTGGCGGATAAGTTGATCGATACCGATAAAACGCTGCTGCATAAATCCGTTAAAACCATTGTCGATCAAGTCGATGCTTTGCAAAGACTGGTCAATGAGTTTCGCGATTTTGGGCGCTTGCCCCAGGCACGTTTGGACGCTTTAGACCTGAACCATTTGCTGCAAGAGATGATGCCTTTGTATGACAACGATAATGCTTTGGTGCCTGTCAGCTGGCATTTAGCCCCAGATTTACCCTTGGTGTTGGGAGACGCATCGCAGTTGCGTCAGGTGGTTCACAACTTGATTCAAAACGCACAAGACGCCAGTGCACAAAGCCCTCAACCCATGGTTCAGGTGTGGACCGAGCAGTCGACGTCCAGCCAAAAAGTGCGGTTACGGATTTTGGATAATGGCAGCGGCTTTAGCGATGCCGTCTTGCAGCGCGCTTTTGAGCCTTATGTCACCACCAAAGCGGGTGGCACAGGTTTGGGTTTGGCCGTGGTGAAGAAAATTGCGGATGAACACCAAGCCCGCATAGAGATCAAAAACAGGTTGGAGGGCGACCAAAACATAGGTGCTCAAGTGTCGTTATCATTTCGCATGGCTAACCTATCTACCTAACCTGACCCGACAAGCAATATGGCAACAATTTTGGTGGTTGATGACGAACTTGGCATTCGCAATTTGCTTTTTGAGATTTTGAATGACGAAGGTCATCAAGTGGAGTTAGCTGAAAACGCGGCACAAGCACGCACTGCACGATCAAGCGCCCGCCCCGATTTGGTGTTGCTTGATATTTGGATGCCAGACACTGACGGTGTGACCTTGCTCAAAGAGTGGGCTGCCACAGGCATGCTCACCATGCCAGTCATCATGATGAGTGGCCACGCCACCATTGATACCGCGGTACAAGCCACTCGCATTGGGGCTTTGGCGTTTTTAGAAAAACCCATCACCATGCAAAAACTGCTCAAAGCCGTTGACCAAGGCTTGGCACGAAAACCGGCTGTCCCTGAGCGGCCCATCATGGGCGTTGTGCAAGCCCAACCCGCGGCAGCCCGCTTGCCTGCTTCAGTGCAAAGTTTTGAATTGTCCCAACCGCTGCGCGAGGCCAGAGACGCATTTGAAAAAGCCTATTTCGAATTTCATTTGGCCCAAGAGGGAGGGTCTATGACACGGGTCGCCGAAAAGACGGGGCTGGAGCGAACCCATCTGTACCGCAAACTTAAACAGTTGGGCGTCGATTTGTCCAAAAGCAAACGCGGGTCGGGCGCTTAAGCGCCGCTGAATACGGAACTTAGGAGTTGTCTTTGGACAAACGCTCCAACAAGCCGTACAAACCAAAATGGCGAAAAATCATTGTGAATAAAGCAGCACCCAGTGCTGCACCCAGCAAGTCACCGGCAACCATGATGGGCAATTGAAGGGCAGTCAAGAATTGATCAGGTTGTTGTACAGCCCAGTTGATGTGATGAAGCAGCGCGTTGAGCAAGGCATACAGCAAAGACAATTCAATCAAATCTCTTAAACGGCTGAGAATCAAGCTGCGCTCTTTGAGTATTCGAAACAACCAAACCGCCAAGACGGGGCTCAAAGCAGAGCAGGCCGCATTCACCAGCGCTTGACTCCATTGATCACTTAGGTTGACCGCCAATGCCAAGCTGCCCAAGAAAATAGCGGCGAACCCCCACCCACTGCCCAGTACCAACACATACATCAAACGTAAAAAAGCCGGCAGGTAAAGCCAGCTGATGTGCTTGGAAACGCTCAAATACTCAAACAACCACGCATTGCCAAGGTGCGTAGCGCTAAAGAGGACCGCGCAAACAATGACTAAAAGAATTCTTTCTTGGTAAAAACCTAAGCGCACACCACAACCCATCTGAAACAATAAATTTAATTTTTACATATTCCTTCGGTATTGCCCACCCACCTCAAACAAAGCCTTGGTAATTTGTCCCAAAGAGCAGTGACGCACTGCGTCCATCAGCACTTCAAACACATTGGCGTTGTCCAGCACGGCTTGCTGCAAGCGGGCCAGTTGCGCCTGGGCTTGTTCGGCATGCCGCATGTGAAACTCGTGCAAACGCTTTAATTGGCTCTGCTTTTCTTCTTCGGTGGAGCGCGCCAGCTCTATGCTTGCAGGCACTTCGTTGGCATGCGGCGACTTGAAGGTGTTCACACCAATGATGGGTAACTCGCCGGTGTGTTTGAGCATTTCATAGTGCATAGATTCATCTTGGATCTTGCCGCGCTGGTAACCGGTTTCCATTGCACCCAAGACGCCACCGCGCTCGGCAATCGCCACAAACTCGGACAGCACCGCTTCTTCCACCAGCTGGGTGAGTTCTTCGATGATGAAAGCGCCTTGGCCTGGGTTCTCGTTTTTCGCCAAGCCCCATTCGCGGTTGATGATGAGCTGAATTGCCATGGCACGGCGCACCGAGTCTTCGGTGGGCGTGGTGATGGCTTCATCAAACGCATTGGTATGCAGGGAGTTGCAGTTGTCGTAAATCGCAATCAGCGCTTGCAGCGTGGTGCGTATGTCGTTGAACTGAATTTCCTG
>CANLWQ010000194.1 GCA_947494405.1 Comamonadaceae bacterium
GACCACCACGTGGTTGTGCTCGACACGGATGACTTCAGCGGTGATAACTTCACCGGTGCGCATCTCTGAGCGTTTCAGGGATTCTTCAAACAGGGCTGCAAAAGATTCAGACATTCATTTTCCTAATTTCGTCGGCCAAGGTGCCTGCCCATTCAATGGGCAAAGAGAAGACTTGATCGACGGTTGTCGCGGCTTAACCGCAGTTGGGTGAAACAACCCCAGCACCAGAGCGCCAAGCAGCGCGAGAGGGATGCCAAGGAACCAGATTCAGATGCGGCCGGGGCCAAACACCTGTTTGCTTTGCCACCAAGTCAACACTTGTGCCACCGATTCATCGATGGACAGCGAGGAGTTGTCTAGGTGCATTGCGTCTTGCGCGGGCTTTAAAGGTGCAACGCTGCGTTGTGTGTCACGGGCGTCACGGGCTTGCAAGTCTGCGCGAAGAGCAGCGATTGTAGTGGAAAAACCTTTTGAAATCAGTTGTTTGTGTCGCCGTTCTGCTCTTTTTTCTGCGCTGGCGGTCAAAAACACTTTCAATGGCGCCTCGGGAAAGATGACAGTCCCCATGTCACGACCGTCGGCCAACAGCCCAGGCAGGCGGGCAAAGCTGTGTTGTAGGTCCAGCAAAGCTTGCCTGACCGCTGGCAAAACCGATACTTTGGAGGCATTCATGCCAGCTTCTTCAGTTCGAATCTCATCAGAAACATTGACTTCAGCCAGAAGCACTTGCTCACCTTCAAATCGAACGGGCAAGTGACGGGCCAAGTCGGCAATGGCGTTTTCATGTGCGGCGTCCAGGTTCAAGCCCTGCTGCAAGGCCGCGTAAGCGGTCAATCGGTAAAGCGCGCCGCTGTCTAAATAGTGGTAGCCCAAGCTTTGAGCCACCCGCGAGGCCAGCGTGCCTTTGCCCGAAGCGGTGGGGCCGTCTATGCAAATGACGGGTATGTGGGCGGCTTGGGACAAGCCAAACAGTGCTTCAAAGTAATCGGGAAAAGTTTTGGCCACGCATTGGGGGTCTTCGATGCGGACGGCCAAGCCCGCGGGATTGAACGCGGCCAGCGAAAAACACATGGCGATGCGGTGATCGTCGTAGGTGTGGATGCTGGCGGCCTTCCATTGGGGGACGGGATGCACCCGAATCCAATCGGGGCCTTCTTCTACTTGAGCGCCCAGCTTGCGCGCTTCGCAGGCCATGGCCGCGATACGGTCGGTTTCTTTTACCCGCCAGCTGGCGATATTGCGCAAGGTGCTGGGGCCGTCGGCATACAGCGCCATGACCGCCAAGGTCATGGCGGCGTCGGGAATTTGGTTGCAATCCATGTCTATGGCTTTGAGTGGCCATGCGCCGCGTCGGGTTTGCACCCAGTTGGGGCCACTGTCCACCACCGCGCCCATGTGTGCGGCCGCGTTCATGAAACGGATATCGCCTTGGATGGAGTCTGCGCCCACGCCTTGAATACGCACACCCGTCTCAGAAGCCAAAGCGCCCAAAGCAATGAAATAACTTGCCGACGATGCGTCGGCTTCCACGTGCAGCAGGCCAGGCGAGGAGTAGCGGCTGCCCGCGGGCAGGGTGAAACGTTGCCAGCCCTCGCGCTTGACCGTCACACCAAAACGTTGCAGCAGGTTGAGGGTGATGTCTATATAAGGTTTGCTGATGAGTTCGCCCACCACCTCAATAACGATATCTTGGGTTGTCGCCACCAGTGGCAGCGCCAACAACAAGGCCGTGAGAAATTGGCTGGACACATCGCCGCGCACTTGAATCGGCGCGTCGAGATTCAAACCATGGTGGCCTTTGAGGTGCAGCGGCGGATAGCCATCTTGGCCGGTGTAGTCAATGGCGCAACCGAGTTGGCGCAGCGCATCCACCAAGTCGCCAATAGGGCGCTCGTGCATGCGCGGCACGCCATGCAAACGCGCTTGTGCGCCCATCAGCGCCAAGGCAGCGGTGAGCGGTCGCATGGCCGTGCCTGCATTGCCCATGAACAAATTCAATTCAGCAGCGGGCGCTTGGCCGCCCAAGCCTGTGATGCTGACGCTGCTGCCAAGCTTGTCGACTTGGCAGCCCATGGCTTGCAAAGCCGTCAACATGACGCGGGTGTCGTCCGAGTCCAGCAAGTCGTGGAGCTCGGTGGTGCCTTGGCTTAAAGCCGACAACAACAGCACGCGGTTAGAAATGCTTTTTGAGCCGGGCAAGGTGACCGTGCCTTGGGCGTTGGCCAAGCCAGGTATGTCGAGAAAGGCGGTGGTGAACATCAAATCCTTATTTGCCTATCAGCAGTTTGAGCGCCTCTTCCACCCGTTTGAGTTGGGCGGGGTTCAAAAAGGTCAAAGGCTGATCGCCTATGAACCGGCGGTTGGAGATGGCGCGTACTTGGTCAATCAGCAAATCTGTTTCCAGTGGCAAGCCGGGTTGGTCGGGCAAGGCGAGTCGCAGCGGGAAATAGTCTTTGTCGCGTCTAACTTGGCTGGTGCCCACCACCACGATGGTGGTTGGGTGGCTGCTGTCGTTCAATAAATCGGTTTGAATCACCAAGGCAGGGCGCTTGCGTTTACCTGGTTCTTCTTTGTGCGATTGCGGCTCGAGATCAACTTCCCAAATTTGGCCGCGTTTGAATTTACTCGAGGCCATCAGCCAGCGTGCCTTCCAGCGATTCGTTGACTTGCAAGTGTTCGTTAGCCAATGCTTTGGACAAGGCGGCAATGCGTTGCGCCATCAATTGGGCATTTTTCTCTGAGACAGCTTGGCGGATGTAGTCCGAACTTTTCAGTCCCAGCGCATTGGCCATGGCTCGGGTTTGTTCAGCAAAAACCTCATCGGCGCGAAATGAAAATGTAGATGCTTGCATCCGTTTGCCTCCATCGGTGGGTCAAAGCCATTGGGTCTTGGTATTTGTATTTGTATTACATAAATGCAATACAAATTTTATGACAAAAAACCAAACAAACCCAGCGTCAAGCGGCATCGCTGTCGTCGCTGGCCGACAATCGCCAGTTCAAACGCGCTTGGCTGGCGCTGTCAATCAGCTGGTGCAAGTTTTGTGAATCATTGTTTTGAATGGCGTTTTCAAACGCTTTGAGCGCGGCTTGGAAGTGTGCCAACTGAGCCAAAACTTCGCTGCGGTTGGCACTGAAGATGTCTCGCCACACTGCTGGGTCGCCAGCGGCGATACGGGAAAAATCTCTGAAACCCGGTCCTGCCAGTTTCAAAAATGCCTCGCCCTCAGCTTGCTTGAGCAAACCATTGATGTGCGCAAACGCCAGCAAATGCGGCACATGGCTGACGGCGGCAAAGGTTTGGTCGTGTGCCTCGGGTGTCATGCGGTGCACGCGGCTGCCAATGGCTTGCCACAGCGCTGTGGCTTGGGCTATTTGTGCGTCCGTGTTGTGCGCCATTGGCGTGAGTATGAGTGCACGGTTTTGGTAGAGCCCGGCTTCGGCATGGTCTACACCGGCTTGGGCTTTGCCGGCAATCGGGTGGGCGGGTAAAAAACACGCCAACTTCTCGCCTAATGCAACTTGGGCGGCAGCCACCACATCGCATTTGGTGGAACCCACATCCATCAAGAGGCAATCTGGCGACAAGTGAGGTGCTATTTCATGCAAACAAGCGGTGGTGTGGCTGACTGGTACGGCGATCAAAACCAAGTCTGCGCCCTGCACGGCCTGTGCTGCGCTGCCCGCTGCCTGCTGAATGACGCCGCGCTGCAAAGCTTTGTGGCGGGTGGCCTCCGAGGGACTGAAACCCACTACAGTGTCCACCCAACCTTTGGATTGCAAGGCCAGTGAAAACGACGCGCCCATGAGGCCGCAGCCCACCAGCCCAAGTTGCTTGAACTTCATGCGGCGACCGGGTAAGAGCCAATCACTTTGTAAAACGCGCACAGGCTTTGCAACTCTTTGAGTGCTTGGGCCACATGGGGTTGGCTGATGTGCCCATCTAAATCAATATAAAAATAGTATTCCCACTGGCCTGATTTGGCTGGACGCGATTCGAAGCGGGTCATGGAGACGCCGTTATTTTTGAGCGGCATCAACAAGTCGTGCACCGCGCCAGGCTTGTTGGGCACAGACAGCACCAGGGAGGTGCAGTCTTTACCTGAAGCCGGCGGTGTGGCCAAAGTTTGCGGCAAGCTGATGATGGCAAACCGCGTGCGGTTATAGGCCTCGTCTTGTATGGCGTGGGCCACCACA
>CANLWQ010000195.1 GCA_947494405.1 Comamonadaceae bacterium
AGTTGTGAAAGGACAAGGTGTTGGGGGGCGTTGCGCCAAGCAAAGGCACTGACCATCATGCCGGCCACCAACAAGGGCACGCCAAAAGCGCTGAGACTTAAGGCGCGGCCCACGGGGTCGCGCATGAAGCGCATCATGAGGGGAATTTGTGCATAAATCAGCAGCAAGACCGCTACGGCATGGGGCAACAAACCCCAGAACAGCAACAAAGCCACCACCACAAACTGCGGCAGCAGCATGACCCAACAGGCCGTGCCTGCCGCGCCTTTGACGCCCAGCTGCACCGGCAAGGAAAAAATACCCATTTGTCGGTCACCCTCTATGGCTTTGAAGTCATTCAAGGTCATGATGCCGTGAGCCGCCAAGCTGTAGAGCAGCGCCAAAGTGATGATGTAGGCGTCGGGCATGGCGCCGCCCAACATGACGGCCGCACCGGTGACCCAAGCCAAGCCTTCGTAGCTAAGGGCGCAAGCGGCGTTGCCAATCCAGCCGTCTTTTTTTAACCGAAAAGGCGGGGCGCTGTAGGCCCAAGCCAGCGCCAGCGCCAGCAAGGTGGCACCCAAAACCAAAGTGCCTAACTGCCACGCCCACCACATGGACAACAAGGTCCAAACAATGGCGATGACAAGGCCCCAATGCCCCGGTAGGCGCCCCGAGGGAATCGGCCGCTGGGGCTCGTTGATGGCGTCGACGTGGCGGTCAAACCAGTCATTCACCGCTTGGCTGCAGGCACACACCATGGGGCCTGTCAACACAATACCGCTGATAAGCAGACCAACTTTGTCTGATAAGGGCTGGCCCGAAGACACCGCACCGCAGGCGAACGCCCACATGGGTGGAAACCACGTAACTGGTTTGAGAAGCTCTAAGACAGCTGAGGGTTTGGGGAGCGCCATACCCCCCATTTTTCATTTGACAAAATAAAATGTCAATCTAAGTTGACGCTTTTTTGAGAGACCTAGGGTTTACTCGGGCTCGTCTTCGGCAACCATGCCATACCGGTGCAATTTCACATAAAGGCTTTGGCGCGACAAGCCCAACATCTCGGCGGCTGAGGCGCGGTTGTTTTGGGTGAGTTCTAAAGCCGCCTGAATACACATGCGCTCTATCATGGTGCTGGTCTCGCCAACGATTTCTTTCATAGGCATACGCCCGACCAATTGCGACAACTGTGCCACCGAGTCGGCCATACCGCCGCTGCTGGCTGGCGTGGCGTCGCGACTGCGCGCGCCAGAAATTTGGTGAAAGAAAAAACCATAGGTTGGGTCTTGGCCATTCAAAGTCACGGCAGTGATGTCTACCGGTATGAGCACGCCCACCATGCTGCGCAAATCGGTAGCGAAACTGCGCAGGGTGCGCGACTGGCGCAAATTGGTCAGCAACACGCCCAAATCGACACCGCCACGGGCGAGCCACTCTTCCAAACTTTTATTTGCCAACATGGTGTGAGACGCCACGCCCACCATGCTGCAAAACTCGGGGTTGCTGGCCAGCACCGTGCCCAAGCGGTCAGCCACCACAAAACCCACAGGCGCTTGATCGAGAGCGTGGTGGAACCAATCGATCACCGGCGCGCTGGATTGGCTGGCTTGCTGCGAGCTCAAAGCCTGTAAGCGCAATAAAAATTGAGGTCCGCCTTCTTGCACAAACACCGATGCATGCAAATTGCAATCTTGCTCTGATTTGAGTAAGCGCATGCGCCCCGACTCCATGCGTCCCGAGTTTTGCGCTTGGCGCAGCAAGTTGTCCAGCGCCTCTCGCTTGTCAGGGTCGAACAACTGAACCACATCGGTTCCGGGCAATTTGCGGTTGACTTCTTTGAACAGCAGTTGGGCTGCACTGTTGGCCTCCATGACGCGGCGTTGGGCCACATCAACCACCAACATCGGGTCGGCCACAGACTCGAACAGCAAGCGGTAACGCGCCTCCATGTGGCGCAGTCGCAAAAAGTCGCGCTCCATGGATTGATGGGCTTCCACCAAACGGTGTTGCATTTGCGACAAGCTGCTTAAATCGCGGCCAAACATCCACACGGTTTGGTCTTTTTCCTGCTGCACCAAGTTGACTTGCAAAGGCAGGTCTTGACCGGCTGAGGGAGAGAAATTCACATGTCGCCATGCAGGCGCATCGGTTTTGCCCGCAGCAGCCCACATACTGGCAAATTTTTCTTGGCTGTCAAAACTGATGAAGTCTTTGATGGAGCGGCCCTTGAAAACAGAGCTGTCCAAGCGTTGTAAATCTTTGCCGAAAAGGTTGACGTCTACAACAGTTGAATGCGCGTCCAACACCATCACGATGTCAACCAGGGTTGGCAACAACTGCTGTAACTGTGGAGGACTTAGGTCTGGTGCAATCAAAATAGTTGAAAAGTACAAATTTGGTTAAAACAACAATGATCTTTACAAAACTTTTGGTGGGGCCTTAAACCAACTCTCAGCATGGGTATTTACCTATTCTATGCTCAGTTTGTCCAAGGTAACAGACCCCAAAACTAAAGAGAGCATTTATTTTCTCGCTGACGCACATCGTCAACCCGCCTCATGGCCATCACTTGGGCATCATGAGCTTGCAAACATGAAAAATCAGCGCCCAACCAAGAGGCTAAATGATCATGGGTGGCCAACAAGGGCCCGCCCACCATCACCAACAAATCAGGGTTGAGCGATTTCTTGCGCAACGTGGCAATGAGTTTTTTCAAGTAGCCCAATTGCCTTTCATCACTGACCGACAGACCCAATAAATCGATAGAACCAGACTGCACTGCAATCACCATATCCGGCTCACGCCAAGTGGTGTCGCCCACGACCTGCCAGCCATAGCGTTTGAAATACTGAGACAGTATGAGCAGACCCAAGGAGTGCTGCGATTGGGGCGTATTGACCAGCAATGCAGCGTAGTTGGACAAGCCGCCACATTGGGGGCCGCTCAAGACGAATTCAGCGCTGAGTTTGTAGACCAATTCTTGCAAGCGGTAACTGGCTTGGGTGACCGCCACGAAGTCAATTTCATCTTGCGTCCACCACTGGTGAAACAGTCTGGCGGCACTGGGAATGGTGTGCAAAAACATGGTTTCCAACCCCAAACCCTGTCCAACCATGTTCAAGACACAGGATTCAATTTCTGGGGATGGGGACGACAAACAGGTTTTGGCCAAAAGCTGGCTTTGCTGCTCGGCCAAGGGCGAGCCTGGCTGCTCAGAGCCCGCAACTTGCAGCAACTTAGGGATAACTAGATCTTTCAAGGCCGTGCACAATGGCGCTGTTATTTCTGGGTTAAAGGGCTTATCCATCGCTCAATTTTTCAGTCCGGCGTGTTCACAGAATTCAAAAGTGGTCTAAGTGTCATGTTTTTTTGACACATCCAATCTAGGGAAAACCCCTGCTATGTCAGTATTAAATAACGTCAATTTAAGTTGACACTATCCGCATAGATCTCTACAGTTAATGCCATCTAGAAAGAGCTTTACTCCATGAACGAAGTTGCTTCAAACACTGTGATCAGCGCGGGCTTGTACTCCCCCGAAGAGCGCTTCCGCCGCGACAACACCATTTGGACGCCGGTGCAAGGCTTTTTGGCGGCTTTCCAATTCATCGTGTTTGGCGTGAGCGTATGTCTGATCACCCGCTTCATGGTCACCGGTGAAGGCGAAATGCTGGCCGTGTGGTCGGTGGTCTTTAAAACCTTGGTGCTCTACACCATCATGGTCACAGGCTCTATTTGGGAAAAAGTGGTTTTCGACAAGTGGTTGTTTGCCAAGTCTTTTTTCTGGGAAGACGTGTTCAGCTTTTTGGTGCTGGCTTTGCACACCGCCTACTTGTGGTCGCTGTATGAAGGCGATATGAGCCGGCGCGAGCTCATGTGGTTGGCCTTGGCTGCGTATGCAGCCTACGCGGTCAACGCCGCACAATTTCTGTGGAAACTCAAAGCCGCCCGCATCCAAGAGCGCGCCACCATCGCCCTGCATAAGGAGATGGCCGCATGAATACCGTGATCCCTATTCGCAGCGATGCGGCGGGCTGCGCCGAGCCCACAGTGCGCACCGAAAGAGGCCAACGCGAGGTGTTTTGCGGCTTGACCGGCATCATTTGGCTGCATAGAAAAATCCAAGATGCGTTCTTTTTGGTGGTGGGCTCGCGCACTTGCGCCCACCTCATCCAATCCGCTGCAGGGGTGA
>CANLWQ010000196.1 GCA_947494405.1 Comamonadaceae bacterium
GTCGGGCGCATCGAGACCGGCTTTGTAGACCGGCGGGGGTGAGTGGTAGACCACGGTATCGAGTTCATTGCGCAACTCAATCTCATTGGCACGCACCCGACCGACGGTCGCCAAAAATTGCGCCATGTCGGCCAGCGAACTGTTGCGGGAATTGAGCTGCAAGCGCGACAGCAATTGGCTGGCAACCATGCTGGCACCTTGCATTTCTTCGCGCACGCTTTGGCGGGTGTTTTCAAGTTGCAAATAAATCAACAACGAGGCAAATGCGGCGAGTAAGACGCCCATGATCAGGTTGATTTGTAGGCGCAATCCCATGGCAAAAGCATCAGTCGTGGGTGGCACCCATCATCCACAGCTGGGTGGAGCGCGCGCCGCTGCGGCAAAAAGCCAGCACAGGGCCGGGCGTTGTTTGAACCAACTCGGCCATTTGCACCACTTGCTCGGGGGTGATGCTGCCGCTGATCACGGGCAGGTAGTGGTAGTTCAAACCCGCGGCAAGGGCAGCGGCTTGCATTTGGCTGGAGGTGGGTTGATCGGGGCCGCCCTCCATGTCGGGGCGGTTGTTGATGATGCTGCGAAAGCCATGGGCAGCAATAGCCGACATGTGCTCTGGCATCAGTTGGGGCGCAGTAGAAAAATCGGGCGTGTGTTGGGTGACTTGCATAAAAAATTCCTTTGAGAGGTCAGTGTTTGTCAGCGTTTTTCCCGCACAACATGAGCATGACTTTGTGTTCCACCGTGTCGGCTGCCACGGCTTTCCAAGGCGTGGCCACGGAGCTGGTGAACAAGGTCTTGCCTTCGCCCATGGGTTCAGCTTTGGAGGCGAAGGCCAATGTGCGCCGGCGTTGGTCATGGCAGTCGTATTCCATCAAGGCCAAACGCGACATGGCACCTGTCTTGGCGCGTTGGCGCAAATCGATAAGGTGCCAAGCTTGGGGAAACACGCTGCTGGCGCGGATTTTGTCGGGGTCTATGTAGACCACCGCAAGGTAGTTGTCATCTACCGCTTCCCAGTCGGCCAAGGCCAACCCAGGCAGGCTTGCCAACCACAGCAAAAGCATCCATTTTCTATAGCGCATAGGACATCCTTTGGGTATTTCAAGCGAATCAGTTGGGCGATTTTGCCACCGAAGCCAGTTACTTAAGTCAAGCGAGTCTCGACCAAGCCTCCGCTGCGCACCACGGTGGTGGTGATGGCTTGCATCAGCAAGCTGGGTGTGGGTGCCCAAACACATAACTTTTCGCGTGCACGGGTCATGCCGGTGTAGATCAATTCACGGGTGAGCACGGGCGTGGCCACGTCGGGCAACACCAGCAGCACTTGCTCGAACTCAGAGCCTTGCGATTGGTGCACCGTCATGGCAAACACCGTGTCTATGGCTTCAAGGCGAGAAGGTACTAACCAGCGCACCCCAGCTTGGCCATCGGGAAACGCCACCCGCAGGCGCAGCTCGCCCTCAACGACTGTGGGCAAACACAGGCCTAAATCGCCGTTCATCAAGCCCAGTGCATAGTCGTTGCGCCTGGCCATGACGGGGCGGCCTATGAACCAATCGGCGTTGGCAAAGCCCATGGCTTGTTGCAGCTGCAAATTGAAATGATTGACGCCCCAAGGCCCTTCACGCAAGGCGCACAACACGCCCACGCGGCCAAAGCTTTGCAGCAAGGCCAAGGCTTGGGCATCGCTACAGGCCAAGCCTTGTTGGTGCGGCGCGAGCAGATGTAACCAACCGGCAAAGCCCAAGGCCACCGACGGCAGCACGCCGGCCACCGCGCTTTGGGGGCTGCTCAATTGGCTGACCGAGGATGTACCGGACCAGCAACCCATAGGCGCTGCATCCCACAACTGCTGCAAGCCTGCGCTGTCTCCCGCGTTGCAACTGCGTGCCCAAGCGCCTATGCCTTGGTCGGGGTCAAAACGGTGGCTGTGTGTGAGGACTATGGTGTGCTGGTGTAACCAAGGGGCTTGGCACAGCTGGGCCATGACCGCGCCGGCTTGCACCGAGGCGAGTTGGTCTTTGTCGCCCAAGAGCACCAAACGCGACTGCGCTGGCACGGCTTTGAGCAGCCGCGCCATGAGCTCCAAATCGATCATGGAGGCTTCATCGACCACGATGACGTCGGCTTCTAGGTGAGGTGGGGCGCCGTGGGGTGCGTACAGCAATTTGTGCAGGGTTTGGGCGCTGGTGGGCAAACAAGCCGCCTCTTGCGGGCTGAGACTGGTGCGCGCTTGGGTCATGGCTTGCATCAGGCGCGCTGCAGCCTTGCCGGTGGGTGCGGCCAGCAAGGTGCGCAAGGGCGCGGCACTGCCTGATTGCAAGATGCGCAAGAGCTTCACCACCGTGGTGGTTTTTCCGGTTCCTGGTCCGCCGGTGATCAGGGTGAGCGCATTTTGCGCGGCATGTGCGCAGGCAAGGCGCTGCCGATCGTTGGGGTCGTCGCCAAATAAGAGTGTGAGTTGCTGCGCCAAGTCTGGCGGTGGCACACGGGTTTGTTGCAGGGCCACCAGTTGTCTGCGTATGGTTTGTTCGGCCTGCCATGCGCGGCGCAAATACAGGCGCAGACCATCGACCACCAAGGGGGAGGCCTCGCCTGTGGCCCAAGGCATGTCTGACAAAGCTGCAGCGAGGTCTTGAGGCAATGCTGCCAGTGCGCTCGCGCTCCAGCCCAGCAACTGTGCAGCTGAGTTTGGCCATGCATGCAGATCGAGACAGGCGTGTCCGCGCCCCCATTGGTGACTGGCCAAGGCAGCCAGCCACAGGTGGCGAGCATCGCTGCTGGGCTGCAACTGCTGGAGCATATGCACCAAGGCAATGTCTAAATCGTTCAGCGGTGTGAGCGTGGTGTCGCGCCAGCCGGTTTGCAGCAGTTCAGAGAGTTTCATGGCGCGGTCTTGGCAAAAAGGCTGTCGAGCTGATCGATCAAGGCCCAGGCGGGGCGCAGCGCATGAACGCCGGCTTGGGGCGAATCGATGCCGCGTAAAAACAAGTAAATAGCGCCGCCCATGTGTTGTTCATAGCTGTAATTGGGCAGGCGAGATTTAAGCAAACGGTGCAAAGCCAAGGTGTACAGCACATACTGAACTTCGTATCGCTTGGCCAAGACCGCGTCGCTCAAAGACTGTGCTTGGTAGTCGGGCAGCAAGTTGGATTTGTAGTCCAGCACCCAAAAACGACCTTGGTGTTGCAACACCAAATCCATGAAGCCGGTGAGCATGCCTTGCATGACTTTGGCTTGCAGGGCGGGTCTGTCCTGGTCTGGCAACACATGGCGCTGAATCAGCATGTCGAGCTCCATGCTGCTGAGCTGGCCCACTGGCAGGCTGAACTCCATCTCAGCCCACATCTGTTCGGGCTGTAGTTGCGGCAACACCAAAGGTGCTGCCAAAGGCTGATGGCTTGAGTCAGCTGCCATCAAAGGCAAAGGGGTGGAAATAATGTGCTCCAACCAAGGCTGCAGCATGGCTTGGGCGGATAAGGGCAGTTGCAAGTAATCGGTTTTGCGTTTCACCAGTGCTTGCCAGTTCTTGTCTTGCGCTGCGGATGTGTGCGCGCCAGTCTGTGCCAGTGGCCAAGCGTTTTGTGCTTGGTATTGCAATAAATCATGCAGCAAGGTGCCATAGCGCGCACCTGCGGGAAAGCTTTGCCAAGCCAAGCCGCTGGACAGAGCGCCCTCATTGGCACCTTCATTGGCGCTGGGGTTGCTTAGGTTGGTTTCTGGGGATGCGGCAGACTCCAAGCCCAGGGTGAGGCTGCTGAAACTGGCGGTCCACCAAAACTTGTGAGCGCTGCGCTTGGGGCTTAACGCGGCTTGCGCCTGCACTTGAACGCTTTGGCCTTGGTAGGGCGCACGTTCAGGCGCGGGCACAGGGCTGATGGCAATGTCTTCACATGCGCCCCAAGCGGCATGCAAGCGCGCCTCTAAGTCGTCGCGGGACTGGCGCTGCAGCAAGCGCGATACCGCGCTGAGTTTGACTTGCTTGCCTTTGCTGCCCATGACCGCGTACTTCGTGCTGGCCATGCCCAGCCACAAACCGCGCTTGGCGCGGGTGAGGGCCACATACAGCAAACGCATGTCCTCGTCGATGGTGGACTCGGTGGGGTCGGGTGCCTCTTCGTCGTCATCGGTGGGTTTACCCGAGCCTGTTTCTTGCGCCGAAAAACTGCCTAAAAAC
>CANLWQ010000197.1 GCA_947494405.1 Comamonadaceae bacterium
CGTTTGGCGTGGGTACCTCGCTGGAAGGTCATTTGCTGGCGGTGCAAGGCGGCATCAGTATCGATTTAGGCCGCATGAACAAAGTGCTGTCCATCAACCCCGAAGACCTGACGGTCACCGTGCAAGCGGGTGTCACGCGCAAACAGCTCAATGAAGAAATTAAAAGCACCGGTTTGTTTTTCCCCATAGACCCAGGCGCAGACGCCAGCATTGGCGGCATGAGCGCCACCCGCGCCAGCGGCACCAACGCGGTGCGCTACGGCACCATGCGCGAAAACGTTTTGGGGCTGCAAGTGGTGACCGCCAGCGGCGAAGTCATTCGCACCGGCACACGCGCACGCAAGTCTTCGGCGGGCTACGACCTCACCCGTTTGATGGTGGGCAGCGAAGGCACGCTGGGCGTCATCACCGAAATCACTTTAAAGCTCTACCCCTTGCCTGAAGCTGTGTCGGCCGCCACCTGCTCATTCCCCAGCATAGAAGCCGCTGTACGCACCACCATTCAAATCATACAAATGGGCATACCGATTGCCCGTGTGGAATTGATTGACGCCCATTCGGTACGCATGGTCAACGCCCACTCCAAGCTCAGCTTGCCCGAGCAGCCCATGCTGCTCATGGAGTTCCACGGCTCGCCCGCCAGCGTGAAAGAGCAAGCTGAAACCGTGCAAGACATCGCCAATGATTTTGAGGGTCATGCGTTTGAATGGGCCACCACCCCCGAAGAACGCACCCGCTTGTGGACAGCGCGTCACAACGCTTACTTTGCAGGCATACAAAGTCGCCCCGGCTGCCGCGCCATCAGCACCGATACCTGTGTGCCTATTTCACGCTTGGCCGATTGCTTGCTGGACTCGGTGGCCGAAGTTGAGGCTTCGGGTATTCCGTATTTTCTGGTCGGTCATGTGGGCGACGGCAATTTCCATTTTGGCTATTTGATCGACCCCAACAGCGCCCAAGAGCGCGCCACCGCCGAGGACCTGAACAACAAATTGGTTGCGCGCGCCTTGTCTTTGGAAGGCACTTGCACCGGCGAGCACGGTATTGGTTTGCACAAAATGGATTTTTTGGTGACCGAAGCCGGTGCGGGTGCGGTTGCCATGATGCGCACCATCAAGCATGCGCTGGACCCCAACAACATCATGAACCCGGGCAAGGTGTTTTTGTACTGAGACTTCTAGCTGACTTTAAGCAAGCTTAGGCGGCGTTCGCGCCGCGCTCTATCACCACTTGGGCGTCCAGTAAATCATTGGCGTGGTTGACATCCGACTGGGCAATCAACACCGATAAGTCGGTGGACTTCAGCTGCCCAATCACCTCAGACAAGCGCATAGACAAAGCCGGCGCCACGCCTTCAAAGGGTTCATCCAGTAACAACAAGCGCGTACCCACCGCCAAAGCGCGCGCCAGCGCCACGAGTTTTTGTTGTCCGCCAGACAGCAGCAGCGCCCGACGTGATGACATGTCTTTGAGTTCGGGCAAGACCTCGTAAACCCAAGCCAAGCGTTGATTCAAAGACAGCGTGGGACTGACCCACAAGGGCAACACAATGTTTTCTTCGACTGTGAGTTCGGGCACCAAGCCACGGTCTTCGGGCATATAGCCAATGCCCAGTGCCGCGCGGGCATGGGCAGGCAGCAGCGCCAAGTCTTGGCCTTGGAACAGCAGTTGGCCTTGGCGCAGTTTCAAATGGCCCATGATGCTGCGCAAGGTGCTGGTTTTGCCCGCCCCATTGCGACCGACCAAGCCCACCATTTGGCCTTTGGCCAGTTGCATACTGAAGCCGCGCAAAACTTGCACAGAGGCGATATCGACATGCACATCACGCAGTTCAAGCATGGGGCGCATCCTCGGGCAAACGCTCGCCGGTGACGTAGCGGCGCACATCGGCTTGCGCCAAAGCCACCTCAGGCACATCGTCGGCAATGATGCGGCCGCTGTAAAACGCCACCACCCGCTCGCAATAGCGGTTGACGATGTCCATATCGTGTTCCACAAACAGCACGGTCAAGGCTTGGCCTTCCAAGGCCTGCATGATGGTGTCCATCATGGGAAATTTTTCTTCTGCGGCCACACCGCTGGTGGGCTCGTCCAACAACAACAAACGCGGTGAGCCGGTCATGGCCAAAGCGATGTCTATGAGTTTGCGAAGGCCCCCGGGCAACTCGGCCACCAAACGCTGGCGGTGCTTGAGCAAGCCAAAGCGCGACAAAACCTCATCGGCCCGCATGACACGCTGACTGGACGCCGCCACCCGCCAAGCGGACAGGCGGTTTTCATGGCAAGCCAAGGCCACCAGCATGTTTTCCAACACCGTCATGCTGGGATAAAGCTGCGGAATTTGAAACGAGCGCGCCACGCCTAGGCGGGTAATGTCGCGTGGCGACATGCGGCTGATATCGGTTTTGCCAAGTAAAATACTGCCACTGTCGGGGCGCACATAGCCGGTGATCATGTTCACAAACGTGGTTTTGCCAGCGCCATTGCTGCCAATCAGACTGACCCGCTCACCGGTTTTCACCTGCACATTCACGTCTTGGGCAGCCACCACCGCACCAAATTGTTTGTTCAAGCCTTGGGCCTGCAACAACAGGTTGTCGCTCATGTGTCCGCCTTTGCTTTGGCGCTTGTTTTGCTCCACAAAGAGCCCAAGCCCAGTGGCAGAAAACGTATCACCAACAACAGAAAAACACCCAGCGCCAATTGCCAGGTGTTGGGGAAATAGGCGCTGGAAAATGAGCGCACCACTTCCAGCACCAAAGACGACAGCATCACCGCCACCACGCTTTGGCTGCCGGCCAAAATCGCCACAAACACAAACTCACCCGAGCTTGTCCAATAGCTGAAGTTGGGGTCGATGTGGCCCAAGGCCATCACCGCCAAAGCGCCACCCATGCCTGCGGTGAACGCGGCAAGCACAAAATTCAGACTCATGGTCTGGCTCACCGAGCCGCCCAAATACTCCACCCGCAACTCGTTGTCGCGCAACGCCCGCGTGACCAAACCACGGCTAGACAAAAAATAAATCCGCGCCAACACCGAGCACACCAGTGTCAACACCAAAGTGGTGGCATACAAGCTAAAGCGCACCTCGCCATCGGCCAAGCTGTGTCCCAACAACGTGACCCGGCCCATATTGAAACCATCCGAGCCGCCCAAGGATTCGGTTTTCACCAGCAAGCCATAGCCCACCATGGACAAAGCCAAGGACAGCATGGAAAAGAAAATGCCGCGGTATCGCGCCAACAAAGGCGCAAAGGGTGCAGTGATGACCATAGAGAACAAGCCACCCAAGACGGCCAACACAATCGCATCGGTCACACCCCAGTGCAAAAACATCAGCGCTGCGGCATAGCCACCAATGGCTGACATCAGGCCTTGACCAAAGGCCACCACGCCGCCACGCATGAGCAAGACAATGCCCAAAGACACCAAGCCATTGGCCATGGCCATGGTCAGCATGAATTGCATCCATGAAGGCAAGACATAGCCCACACCGGCCAACAACAGCAGCACGAGCAAGGCGCGCAACAACAAGGTACTCAGTTGCATGGTTTAAATTTTTCGCGCCTGTATTCGTTGGAACAAACCTTGCGGCCTGAACATCAACACCAAAGCCATGACCAAATACACAGAGAACAACTCAGCCACCGGCCAAACATGCACCGCCAATGCGCGCGCCAAGCCAACAATCAATGCGCCTATAGCGGCCCCTTCGATGCTGCCCAAGCCGCCAATGATCACCACCGCAAACGAGATGATGATGACGCCGACCGACAAGCCTGGCTGCACCGACAACATGGGTGCGGTGAATGCGCCACCCAAGGCCGCCAAGAAAATACCCACGGCAAACGCAAACATATACACACGCGAAACCTGTATGCCCATGCTGGCGGCCACTTCGGCGCTGTGAATCACGGCGGTGACAATCTTGCCAAATCGGGTGCGGTTCAAGCCCCACCAAACGCCCACACCCACCACCACGGCCAAAGCCACCAACATGAAGTCGTAGCCCACATAGGTTTGGCTGCCTATGTCGATGTTGCCAAACAAGCCATAAGGCTCGGACACATAAAAAGGATTGGCGCCCCAAATCAGTTTGGTGATGTCTTCCATCATGAGAAACATGGCGTA
>CANLWQ010000198.1 GCA_947494405.1 Comamonadaceae bacterium
GATGCCGCCAAAAGCGGGGTCAACGCTGTGCATATCATTGACGGGCGCGTACCTCACGCTTTGCTGTTGGAAATTTTGACCGATCAAGCTTTTGGTACCCTGATACGTTCGCACTGACTTTCAAGGAGTGTTCGATGGCCACCGCGCAACCCAGCAGTACGTCCTCTGATGCCGAGACCTCGCCCCGCAAGCGGCCCAAGCCCGGCGAGCGTCGAATTCAAATACTGCAAACCTTGGCGGCCATGCTCGAGCAACCCGGGGCGGAGCGCATCACCACGGCCGCGTTGGCCGCGCGCCTAGAGGTCTCCGAGGCGGCGCTTTACCGGCATTTCGCCAGCAAGGCGCAAATGTTTGAAGGCCTTATCGAGTTCATAGAAACCAGCATCTTCAGTTTGCTCAACCAAATTGCCGAGAGCCGCGATGGTTCACTGCAAAAAGCGCGGCACATGGTGACGGTGTTGTTGCAGTTTGCCCAGCGCAACCCGGGGATGGCGCGGGTCATGGTCGGCGACGCTTTGGTGTTTGAAAACGACCGCCTCGAGCAGCGCATGAACCAGTTTTTTGAGCGCTTCGAATCCAGCTTACGGTTGGTGTTGCGTGAACAAGCGCAGGCGCAATCTTCTATAACGCCCAGCGTAGACGCCAATGTGCAGGCCTCGGTGTTGGTGTCGTTTGTGGTGGGACGTTTGCAGCGCTTTGCGCGCAGTGGCTACAAGCGCTTGCCTACCGAGCATTTAGACGCTAGTTTGTTGCTCATCACATAACCGCGCCTAGCTGCCAAGGCACAAACTCGTTTTGTCCATAGCCATGCTGCTCGCTTTTGCTTGTCTGTCCTGAAGCACAAGCGATGATGGCTTGAAATATTTCCTCGCCCTTGGCTTGCACCGTGCTGTGGCCATCCACAATATCTCCGCAGTTGACGTCAATGTCATCGCCTTGGCGTTGCCACAAAGCGCTGTTGGTAGCAAGTTTGAGGCAAGGCGCTGGCGCACAGCCATAGGCTGAACCGCGGCCCGTGGTGAAGCAAATCAGGTTGGCTCCACCCGCCACCTGACCGGTGGCGCTGACCGGGTCGTAGCCCGGCGTGTCCATGTAGACAAAGCCATGGGTGCTTATTTTTTCTGCATATTCATACACCGCTTGCAAATTGCTGGTGCCGCCCTTGGCCACCGCGCCCAGCGACTTTTCCAAAATGGTGGTCAAGCCGCCGGCTTTGTTGCCAGGCGAGGGGTTGTTGTTCATCTCGCCTTGGTGCATGGCGGTGTAGTGTTCCCACCAGCGTATGCGCGCGACCAGTTTTTCGCCCACTTCGCGTCGCACCGCACGGCGCGTGAGCAAATGTTCTGCACCATAAATTTCTGGGGTTTCGCTGAGGATGGCGGTGCCGCCATGTGCCACCAGCAAGTCGACTGCCGCACCCAAGGCGGGATTGGCGCTGATGCCCGAATACCCATCGGAGCCGCCACACTGCAATCCCACGGTGAGGTGGGCCACGCTGCATGGCTGTCGATGGGCGAGATTCACCATGGGCAGCATGGCTTTGATTAAATCAATGCCCTTGGCCACCGTGAGGCGGGTGCCGCCGCTGTCTTGGATATTGAAAGTTTGCAGCATGCTGCCCTCTTTCAAGCCACTGTGATTCAGCCACGATTTCAGTTGATTGGCTTCACAACCCAAGCCCACCGCCAACACGCCGGCGAAATTGGGGTGGGTGGCGTAGCCAGCCAAAGTGCGCTCGAGGACCTGCATGCCCAAACCATCGGTGTCCATGCCGCAACCGCTGCCGTGGGTGAGCGCCACCACGCCATCTACGTGGGGGAAGTCGGCCAAGGCACCCGGGTTGAGGGTCTTGGAGAAATGGTCTGCAATGGCGCGAGCCACCGTGGCCGAGCAGTTCACGCTAGACAGCACACCGATGTAGTTGCGCGTGGCCACGCGGCCATCAGCACGCACATAGCCCATGAACTCGGCATGCAGTGGCGCCGCCTCGGGTTTGACATCGGCGCAAAACGCGTAGTCGCGGGCAAAGTCACCTTTGTTGGGGCCCATGTCAAGGTTGTGGGTGTGCACATGTTCACCCGCCGCGATGTCTTTGGAGGCAAAGCCAATGATTTGGTTGTAGCGACGCACTGGCGCGCCTGCAGCAATGGCGCGGGTGGCCACTTTGTGCCCGGGCGGGATGAGGCCGCGCACCGCGATGCTGTCTGCGCTTGCGCCTGAGAGCAGTTGTTGGCGGGCGATGACCACATCATCGGCGGGGTGCAGGCGTATGCAAGTGTTCATAAAAAAGTGAAATCAAGAAGCCATCAAACGGGGCAGCCACAGGGCAATGCTGGGCACGTAAGTGATCAAGAGCAAGCTGCCCAGCAGTGGCACCAACCAAGGCAAGATGGCCATGGTGGTGCGCTCGACACTGAGCTTGGCTACGCGCGCCAGCACAAACAACACCATGCCCATGGGCGGGTGCAGCAAGCCAATCATCAGGTTAAGCACCATGATCAAGCCGAAATGCACCAAGTCGATGCCAAGTTGCTGGCAGATGGGAACCAAGATGGGCACAAGAATGGTGATGGCGGCAGTGGGTTCTAAAAAACAACCCACAAACAGCATGAGCAAATTGGCCAGCAATAAAAACTGCCAAGGTTGATCGGTGACGCCTAACACCCATTGGCCAATCGCGGCGGTCACACCGGTGGCGGTGAGCAACCAACCAAAAATACTGGCCGCAGCAACGATGAACAACACCGTGGCGGTGGTCTCTACCGTGTCGAGGCAAATTTTGACAAACAGTTTGAAGTGTAAGGTGCGGTACCAAGCAAAGCCCAAAACCATCGCCCAGACACAAGCGGCAATCGCGCCTTCGGTAGGGGTGAATACCCCAGTGGTCATGCCGCCAATCAACAGCACCGGTGTCATGATGGGCAGCACGGCTTGAAACTGAAACAGTTTGTCGGCGGCAAACAGCAGCAGCAAACCCACCAGCACCGTGACCTGAGGCTGGGTACCCAGATCGGTGATCAACCACCACACCACCAAGGGCCAAGCCACCACCACCAAGCTCTCCAACAAAGCTTTGAGCAATTTGGGCCACTCGAATTTAACGTCGCCGCCCCAGCCATTTTTATGAGCGAAATAGGCCACGGTGAGCATCATCAGCAAAGCCATGACCATGCCGGGAACAATGCCAGCCAAAAACAGCGAACCCACCGAGACATTGGCCATCATGCCGTAGATGACAAACGGCAGGCTGGGCGGAATGATGGGCCCCAAGGTGGCCGAGGCGGCGGTCACGCCCACGGCAAATTCCGCGTCGTAGCCATGGTCGGTCATGGCTTTAACCTCTATCGTGCCCAAGCCTGCGGCGTCCGCGATGGCTGTGCCACTCATGCCGGCAAACACCACCGAGCCCACCACATTCACATGGCCCAAGCCACCTTTGAGCCAACCCACCAGCGCCAGCGCATAGCTGTAAATGCGGTGGGTGATGCCCGCCGTGTTCATGAGGTTGCCGGCCAAAATAAAAAACGGCACTGCCAGCAAAGGGAAACTGTCTATGCCCGAGACCATGCGGTGCACCACCACAAAAGGTGGAGAACTGGGCACGAATAGCAGGTAAATGAGCGAGGCCGCCGCCATGGCCATGGCCACCGGCAAACCACCACTGAGCAAAAACAGAAAAATAATTTTTAACACGTAGACCTCAATGGTTGGCTGGCCGCTCAAGCACGCTAAAGCCTTGTTGCCAGTGACGCCACATGACCCACACGCTGCGCCAAGTCATCAAGATAAAAGCCAGCAACACCAAGCCGTAGACGATGTTCATGGGCAGGTTGACGATGGTCATTTGGTAGTCGCCCATTTTTTGCATCAGCAACCCAGTGAGGTAGCTCGCGAAGGCCAAAAAAGCCACCCGCAAGCTATCGGTCAGCAAAGACAACCCGCGTGCCACGCCGCTTGGCATAAAGCGGTAGAAAAAATCCACTTGGATATGGTTGTTTTTGGCCACCCCAATGACTGCGCCCACAAATACCGTGGCAATCAGCAAATACCGGGCAATTTCTTCGGTCCAGGCGGCCGAGTCGTTGAACACATAGCGGGTGATGAATTGGTAGAGCACGGTCAAGCC
>CANLWQ010000199.1 GCA_947494405.1 Comamonadaceae bacterium
GGGTTTGAGCGCCAAGGCCGATTGAATATCTGCGGCATGCGCATGCGTGGGCGAGCAAATGCTGATCACCTCGAATTGACCACCAGCTGCTGCCACCTCTTGCACACTGGAGAAACCAGCGGGCACTTGCCAGCGCTGTTGAAAGGCCGCACGTTTGGCGGCATCGGGCTCTACACAAGCAGACAAAGTGAATCCACCATGCTTGGCAAAGGCTTTGGCATGGCCCAAAGGCAAGGCATCGTCTGGTTGCAGCAAGTCATAGCCGCCAGCCATATTGCCGCAACCGATGATCAAGACTTTGTAGGCTGGTGTGGTCATCAAAACATATCCCAACCCACGGCTGTACCACGAGGCACCGCATGCTTAACCACTTTGCCCAGCACTTGATCAATGTATTTGGTGGGTAAGCCAAGACCTGGGCGAATGGCTCTCACATTCTCTACGGTCAACTTCTCACCAGCTTGCAGGTCTTTCACCACATACAACGAGCGTCTGAAAACAATGGATTTTTCTTCGGCGGAAGTCGCGCCATAACTTACCTGACCCAAGGCCTGCCACGCGCGTTCTGTTTCCACCACCAACTGCGCCATTTCAGCCGGCTCCATGGAGAAGTAGCTGTCAACACCGCCGTCGGCTCGGTTCAGAGTAAAATGTTTTTCAATGACTGTGGCCCCCAAGGCCACGCTGGCCACAGAGACGCCAACACCCATGGTATGGTCTGACAAGCCCACCTCACAGCCAAATAATTCACGCATGTGCGGGATGGTCAAGATGTTGGTGTTGTCAGCGGTGGCTGGGTAAGTGCTAGTGCATTTGAGCAAGATCAAATCTTTGCAGCCTGCTTGCCGTGCGGCACGAACCGTGTCATCCAATTCGGCGATGCTGGCCATGCCAGTGGAGATGATCATGGGCTTGCCGGTGGCCGCTACTTTGCGGATCAAGGGCAGATCAGTGTTTTCAAAAGATGCAATCTTGTAGCAAGGTACATCCAAGGACTCTAAAAAATCAACCGCTGTGTCGTCAAAGGGAGTGCTGAAAGCAATAATTCCGAGTTCTTTGGCGCGTTTGAAAATAGCTTCGTGCCACTCCCAGGGTGTGAAGGCTTGGCCGTACAACTTGTAGAGCGAGGTGCCGGACCAAAGGCTTTTGGGGTCGCTGATGTGAAACTCGCGTTCATCCAAATCTAGCGTCATCGTGTCGGGTGTGTACGTCTGAATTTTCAGCGCATGCGCGCCAGTTTTGGCTGCGGCCTCCACGATCTCTAGAGCACGTTCGAGGGACTGGTTGTGGTTGCCCGACATTTCAGCAATGAGAAAAGGTATTTGTCCAAGTCCAATAAATTTACAATCGATTTTCATATTTAAATTCTAGAAAAAAATGATTTAATAGATTCTTCACTTAGAGGTAATTCTCTTCTAAATGGACTGTTGTGACGAGTAGACAAATCAACAACCACATTCGATTGTCCATTGGAAAGGCTGATGCGACCATCAATTATGATTTCTTGCATGGTTGGCGGATTTCTTAATGTAGTCCTCAGCAAACGCAAGTCCGCAATGCCCAATCACATCGATGACGGACAAATGGGACACGAATCCCTGCGTTTTACTTTGGGCATGAATTTCTGGAATGAATTCGCTGAATTCCAGTTTGACACCTGCGATTTGTTCAAAGCTGTCCTCTTTAAGATACTGGCGTGATCCGATAGGCGAGAAGTATTTATCAGCTCGGATCGCATGACAAATATGGGTCAAATGCTCTGATCGACTTCCAGCACAACCAAGCTCTGAGGCCCGAATGGTTTGACAACCGATGTTCAACCACCCAAATAACAGGCGGATCAACTTGATATTCAAGTCGGCCAGTGCTTCACAAGGGTCTTCAATCACCTCAATGAATTGATCCCTCAAGGTTTGGTTGTGCCAAAAGTTGGGGTAAGCCATTTGCAATGAACGCAGGTGTTTCTTTTTCCAAGTGGTGTCTGGGGTGATCAGAATGTCACGAATCAACGTTTGTAGTGGCGCCTGTTTCACAGGCACGGCCAAAAGATGCGCTTGACCGTTGCAGAGTATGTTGTTTCGGCTCTGCCATGAACTTCGCTCAAACTGCACGTCATCAAGAAAAACGAACGTGTCGACCTTGCTGGCGAGGTGAAAGTAACCGCTCCATGGAAGATAGGTTGGTTGCATGATGGCGCAACTAGTCATGTGCAGCCGCCATGGTGGGTCTTGTTGAATTGATGGAACAACGACGCAATGTGCCGAACCTTTTCCACTCGACCGTAGTGTTGCCAGCCGCCGGGGATCACACCAAGTTCAAGCATGCGTGGGGTTAAAGTTTCGAAGGCCTTGAACTCACTCGGGCTGAAGTTGACATATCGACTTTGTTTCACAACCGACGCTAATTTGTGTCCGTCTCCGAGTCCACAAATCTGCATGACTCGTTGCAGATCGCGCCAAGCGGTGTTATCGTCGACGATATCAAATGTTTCAGCTGAAAATCGCATGACGCCAGCGAGCTCATAGACGTAGAGTCGAACAACACAGGAACTTTTGTCAAAAACCTGCCAATAATAGGGAGGGGACACTGGCAATTGGCTGCCCTTGCTTAAATCGCCAACCAAAAGCTTCATAAAAATTGGTGGCGTATCTAAGTGCTTGCCAAATACACGATTTAAAAGTGGATGAGGATTAGAAGTCCATACAACTGCATCTGTATTGATGGTTTCCGTGCGCGATCGCAAACTAAATAGACCTGCTTCTATGGAAGGTTTTACAGGCGATCGGAGCCGGATGCTTACCCCCAAATCAATCAAAGTCTTCTCAAGTTTATTGAATAATTGTGAGTAACCTCTTTTTGGAAGCCAAGCAGGATCGGCAGTTTGCCCTCGGAGTCGACGAGGAGTTGCCAGTAACTGGTCCGCACGATGGCTTTCCATCTTCAGTCGGGGAACATTGACATCCTCTGGAAAATGCAAGCGCGCCAGTTGCATCGGTCCAAGGCAACGCCAGTCGAGTTGAGCCAGATCACCGAAAGGCTTGGCCCATTGGATCAAATCAGTAGCGCACAGCCCATATGCGTTCAATCTCTCCAGAGCGGTGTCTTCAATGGATGGTGCATCTAAAAGTTTAGCGGCACCTTCAATAGAAGGCTGCGCAGTATCATCCAAAACACGGATACCGTTGTTGTTCAATGCCGTTACACCACCGTATTCATGCGGGAACTCGACAAAATCGTCTGGCCAACCCAGTGACTCGACAGAGGCCTGGCGCAAATAATGGCAACCGTTGAAGTAAGTACCATTTTCAGTCTTGATATCAAGCAAGACACCCCCAAGTCGATCAGCCGATTCCCACAAACTGACCTCGTGTCCTTCGCGGGCGCACTCAAGGGCCGTCATGCACCCCGTAAAGCCCCCACCGATGACCGTCACTTTCATTGACCGCTCCGATAAGCGTAAACCGTGAAATCAAATGGGACAACGCCAAGTTTAACTTCGTAGTCGTTGCGCAGCGTTACAAATGGCGTGATCTCGCGCTTGATGAAGCCGAATACGTTTTCTGGATATTCGTAGAAAAGTTCTGAATCCTGATAGTCAACGTAGGCACTCATCATATTGAATGCCATACCATGTTTACACATGGGGAATAGCGAACGCAATGTGTCCTCATAAAGTTTTTTATTGCTGGCCATTTTGTTATTGAACACACCACCAATGAAGATATAGTCAAATTGCATGCCTGAAAAATAAGAAAATTTCTCGAAATTTCCTTGCGGGAATTTGTTTTTGCACAGGGCTAGAAATTCATCAACGATGTCCGTGCCGAAATACTCACATTCAATACCTTGACGCTGTAAGTACTGTCCTAATTGACCCGTGCCGCAACCGAAATCAAAAATTCTTTTTTGCTGCAGGTCGCCTACACCCGCTAATATTTCAAACCGCCTTTCCTGGCTTTGGGCGCTTGAATACTGTACCGCTTGCGGTGTGTCGCCGTGCTCAGCAAGCAGGCGTCGGTAGTGCGTGCTGATGTCATCTGAATTCATGAAAATTCTCCAAAAAATGAGCGACCTTTAAGGCACCAGGGGATAGTTGTTCATTGACGGGCACGGGTTCCA
>CANLWQ010000200.1 GCA_947494405.1 Comamonadaceae bacterium
AATCGACCGATGCGGTCGGCCATGGCACCGGTAAAAGCACCTTTGCGATGTCCAAACAACTCGCTTTCTAGCAAATCTTTGGGAATGGCCGCGCAATTAATGGGCACAAAATTACCGCCACTTCGATCAGATTGATCGTGCAAGGCCCTAGCAACCAACTCCTTTCCCGTGCCACTTTCCCCAGTAATCAAGACGGTAGCACTGGAAGATGCAACACGTTCAATTAAATGGCGAATGGCTTCAGCACCAGCACTGGCGCCGATGAAGGCTTTAGATAGGCTCTTTTTAACCATGGGTGTTGGGGAAATGTTTCATGGAATGCATCAAAACACCAATGTATTGCAAATTTGGTTAAAAAAGTCACAAATGTCGGAAAACCGTCAGATCGCTTCTCCTTTTCACAACAAGTAGTCTCAGAATCACTCAAGCTTCTCAAGTTGATGCCGAATCAGAGGGTGAAGGACTTCGAGTCCCCCCTCTTACAAGGAACTGAACATGAAACGCATGACCTCTGCTTGCTTTGCCCTAAGTCTAAGCTTGGGCTTAACAGCCCTCACCGGATGTAAATCCATCAATTTGGCCATGCCAAGCCCATCCTCTTCCAAAGACGCCATGGCCATGTCTTCACCTTTGGTTGAAAAAAGAGAAACCATTACAGCGACGGGTTACGCTGTTGTAGCCGTACAAAATCATAGAAATCCGGCGCAGCAGCGCTTGATGGCCATTCGCGCTTCCAAACTTGATGCCTACCGCAACCTCACAGAACAGGTTTATGGCCAACAACTGGATGCAAGCTCCACGGTAGCCGACATGGTTGTCACCAATGACACCTTTCGAGCCAAGGTAGAAGGTGTGATTTATGGCGCTCGTTTGGTGAGCATCACCCCTGTGGGAGATGAAACATATGAAACCACATTGTCTTTGGACCGCGATGTGGTCCAAGACTTGCGCATTCTTTTCATGGGTCAGATGGCTGGTCGAGGTCGATAAAAATGAAAATGCCAGCACGCACTCATCAAATCTGCGCTTTCAGCCTTGCCCTATGTTCGGCACTGGTTTGTTTGAATGTGAGCGCGCAAAATCAATCAAATTCAGTTCCTGCTGCTCAGGCGCCTTTGACAGCACAAGAACGTTTGGACGCTATTCGACAAAGTCTTGTGGATGCATCTTTGAAAACAAGCACTCGCGTCTCTTCCACAACATGGCTAGACCGACAAGGAAGTTTGCGCGAAAATAGCTCTTTCAAAAATAACTTGGAAGTGACGGGCGTTCGCGTCATAGGTTTTGAGCGTGATGAAACTGGCACAGCCAAAGCCCGATTGCATATTCCTAATGGCCACTCCGAAAAAATCAAAGCAAGCCAACCCAAGCAAGATACTGTCAAAGAAACAGGCTTCAAAGGTGCGGTTCAAAAATTTAACAAGCTTATGACGAAGGCCGCCGATTTCGCCAAAGAAATGTCGCCGCAAGACAATGTCATTCAGACACCACTTTGTGAATCCAAAGTTGGTATGCGTTTAAACCATGTCATGGGCTTATCCTTGGATATCGACTCAACGGTCAACAATGTTTTACTACAAACCTTGTTGCCACAATTGCAGAAGCAATGGGTCGATCAACACAACGCAGCTGGAAGCGCCCGCACTTGGAAGGCAGTAAATAATTTGCCAGATGCATCCATGTCCAAAACCATGACAAGCTACGAGCGTGCCCTCATAGGAAATCGCCCACAAAATTTGCCCTGGGAAGCAATTTTGAAAATCCGAACGGAAGCATTGCCCGCTAGTGGTATTCAAGGACTCATGGGATATTCAGGCAATCATTTGGTTTTGAATTTAGACTTCCAAATTTTAGGCACAGATTCTCAACGTGAAATGTTTGAAGAAAGCGTCAGCCTGACCATCGAAGTAGATCGCCCAGCTTGGTCTGAGCCAAAAGTCACTTTCGCCAGTTTGACAAACATTCAAGATCAGCTTCAAACATGGCGCGATACGGCTGAGCAATGGTTATCTTGCCAAAACATTAACCCAAGCGTAATGGCGGTTTACCCACAACAGGTTCAGATCAACGCTGGTACTTTTACCGGTGTGCGAAAAGGTGACGAGTGGCTGGTGGCAAGCCCCGACCAATTTCCTTCGGGGTTGTTGGGCAAAGAAGGTGCACCTCAAACTCTGTTGGCCAAAGTTCAGTCTGTCACGCCATACAACGCGCAGTTAGTGGTTTTGGCAGGCCCTGCTCAAGCCGTTCAGCCTGAGTGGCGTGCATGGCCCACTGAAACATTGGTCTCAGAACCCAACTTGCAACCCACCCCCAAACGCACGATACCCGCAGTCAAACGTTCAGTTAAAATGGCACCCATAGCGCCTGATACTTTGACAATGTCTCCCTATTGATTGAAATGAGTTTGTCATGACACTTTCCATTCACCCGAATCCATTTTTGACCGCGTGCTTCAAGGTGGTTTTGATGTTGAGTGCCTTGTGCTGCGTGTTTTCCACCTCTGTCTTGGCTGCCAATGCAACTGCCGAGCCTGTAGCAACGGCATCAACAAACTACACTGTTCCTCAGAGTACGCCCATTGATAAGCTTGTTCAGGTCGTTTATGCGAACAGCCCACTCACGACAGCTATCTTGAGAAAATCTTTGGTAGAAGCCAATCCAAAAGTTATCACAGGCAATCCTCAACAGCGTGTCAAAGCAGGCACCACCATTGTGGTTCCTGAGCATGGTCACATCGTGCGTACTGTTCTAACTCCTTTTGTGCCTGCAACCGAAACACCAGACCCAGGATTTACCGCTCGCGACTATACAGTTCGCAAGCCCTGGGTTCGTTTCCCTTGATTTCTGGGGCCAATGCGCTCGTTGAGCCCGGCCGCATACATCCTATTTTTCTGGAAGGCAAGCTACTGCCTTTGCAGGCCAAAGCAGCCGCAGAATTAGGTTTGAAAGATGGTCAAGTGGTTCAAGGCAATGTGAGACTACAACATGATCAGCCCATGCTGATGTTGCAAGGAAAAGCATTTGCAGTGCCTGGGCTGCTGGCTTCTCAGGTGGGTCAATCAATGTGGTTCAAGGTGCAAGATGGCAATTTGGTCTCTATCAATTCATCTTCACTTGTGTCCCGTATTGCCTCATTGCTTTACAGGCCCAATGTCAATTCAGTACTGCCGCAACTTTTTCAATCTGGTCAACTGGATGCGTTGTTAAGCCAAGTTAAACGGCCAGATTTAGAGGCCCAATGGCGTGGCATACAGTTGTCGATTGCGCAACTTACACCAGCGGCTATAAGGCAAACGATGATGGCCGCCATGGGCACTGAAGTTTGGTTGTCAAAAGGCGTACAACCACCCGCCCAAGATACCAAGCAATTACTGCGAAAACTTTTGGCTGAAGTCAACAATTCAGGTATTGGCGAAGAAATAGATTCCGGATTGGTTGAAAAACTCACCCATGCAATAGACGACATCGAAGCAAGCCAAGTTCAAGCCGTGCAGGCGCAAGCTCAGCAAGAGGTTTTGTTTAACATGACGATTCCTTTCGTTGACGCCAACCCCATTGAACTCACCGTCCGACGCGGACCACGTCAAGATGGCGAACAACCCGTACTGACCGTCAATGTCCACTCAAAAACGGAAGACCTCGGTCCGATTTGGCTAAAATCGCAACTCATGAACGCCCAACAAATTGAACTCACCATGTGGGCCGTCAACGAATTTGTTGTTTCACAGGCTCGCGCTCGTTCGTATTTATTGGGAGATGAATTGCGAGCAGCTGGACTTAATTTACGTGCTTTCAACGTTGTTCACGGTGAAAGGCCCAATGAATTGAGTGATTGGGCTCCAACGGGCCGCGGCTTGGTTGTGGATGTATCAG
The DNA here is from genome assembly GCA_947494405.1 of Comamonadaceae bacterium. Taxonomy (GTDB): domain Bacteria; phylum Pseudomonadota; class Gammaproteobacteria; order Burkholderiales; family Burkholderiaceae_C; genus Limnohabitans. The sequence goes on from CANLWQ010000200.1 coordinate 3,874, forward strand.
CATGAGCCGTTACATGCGCCAGGCGGTAGCGCTTGCCTACAGTAAAAACCCCGTTCCGGTGCTTATCGCCAAAGGAGACGATGATTTAGCTTGGCGCATGATTGAGGAAGCAAACAAGCATGGTGTGTTCATCTCTGAAGATCCACAACTACTGGCCTTGCTCAGCCGGCTGAATGTCGATCAAGAAATTCCCGAGGAACTTTACACCACTGTGGCAGTGG
>CANLWQ010000201.1 GCA_947494405.1 Comamonadaceae bacterium
TGGCCGCGCTCAAGTTGCCCGCCGTGGCAGCCTTGAGCGTGGCCTCGTGCTTATGCGCGAAATTCCACACGCGACGCAAGAAGCGGTAACTGCCCTCCACCGACGCATCGTTCCACTCCAGGGTGGCTTCGGGCGGCGCGGTAAACATGGTGTAGAGACGCGCGGTGTCAGCGCCATAGCGTTCGATCAGGTCTTGCGGATCGACGCCATTGTTTTTGCTCTTGCTCATGGTGCCCACGCCTTCATAGACGATGGGCGTACCCGCGGGCAAATCGCCTTTGGCGGCTTTAAGCACTGCGCCTACCACCTTGCCGCTGGCGTCATGTTGGTCTTGCACCTCGTGCGGCCAAAAATATTCGATGCCGCCCTTGTCACCTTTGCGCGAGTAAATGTGGTTGAGCACCATGCCTTGGGTGAGCAGTTTGGTGAAAGGCTCATCCACCTTCACCAACCCCAAGTCACGCATCACCTTGGTCCAAAAGCGGGCGTACAGCAAATGCAAAATGGCGTGCTCTATGCCGCCTATGTATTGGTCCATGCCACTGCCACCCGTGGGGTGTTGCGCGTCGCGCATCCAGTACTGCGTGCCTTCGGCCACCATGGCTTGGGTGTTGCTAGGGTCGCAGTAGCGCATGAAGTACCACGACGAATCCACGAACGTGTCCATGGTGTCGGTCTCGCGCCGCGCAGCTTTGCCACAAACAGGGCAAACCACGCCTTTGTGAAAACCCTCGTGCTTGTGCAGCGGATTACCCGAGCCGTCAGGAATGCAGTCTTGTGGCAACACCACCGGCAAATCTTTTTCAGGCACAGGCACCGCGCCGTGCTCTTCGCAGTGGATGATGGGAATGGGTGTGCCCCAATAACGCTGACGGCTCACCCCCCAGTCGCGCAAACGCCAAGTGGTTTTTTTCTCGCCCAAGCCTTTGGCTGTGAGCAGTTCGGCCACTTGCGTAACCGCTGGCTTGAAGTTCAGACCGTCGAGCTCGCCGGAGTTGACACAAACACCGTCTTTGGTGGCGTACCAGTCTTGCCAAGCCTTGTCGTTAAAGCTTTGGCCCTTGACAGACACGACTTGCTTGATGGGCAATTGGTACTTGAGGGCAAACGCAAAGTCGCGCTCATCATGCGCGGGCACGCCCATGACCGCACCATCGCCATAGCTCATCAGCACATAGTTGCCCACCCACACCTCAAGTTGTGCACCCGTCAATGGATGTGTCACGAACAAGCCTGTGGCCATGCCTAGCTTTTCTTTCACAGCGAGCTCGGCCTCGGTGGTGCCGCCCGCTTTGCATTCTTCAATGAAGGCAGCCAGCTTGGGGTTGGCAGCAGCTGCGTGCAAGGCCAGAGCATGCTCAGGCGCAACCGCGCAAAAGGTCACGCCCATCAGGGTGTCGGCGCGGGTGGTGAAGACAAACATGCGGCCTTCGCCAATCAAAGCGCCATCGGCCCCTTGAATGGTGTGGGTGAAAGCAAAGCGCACGCCCTCAGACTTACCAATCCAGTTTTCCTGCATCAAGCGCACTTTGTCGGGCCAGCCGTTCAACGTGGCCTTGGGATTGCCCACTTGCACATGGTCAAGCAACTCTTGCGCGTAGTCGGTGATCTTCAGGTAGTAGCCTGGGATTTCGCGCTTTTCCACCACAGCGCCAGTGCGCCATCCTTTGCCATCTATCACCTGCTCGTTGGCCAACACAGTTTGGTCCACCGGGTCCCAGTTGACGACCTGGGTTTTTCGGTAAGCCACGCCTTTTTCCAGCATCTTTAAAAACAACCACTGGTTCCACTTGTAATAGGTGGCGTCGCAGGTAGCCACCTCACGCGACCAGTCGATGGCCAAGCCCATGGCCTGCATTTGCTTCTTCATGTAAGCAATGTTTTCATAGGTCCACTTGGCCGGTGGCACACCGTTTTTCAATGCGGCGTTTTCGGCTGGCAAGCCAAAAGCGTCCCAACCCATGGGCATCAAAACGTTGTAACCCTTCATGCGCAAGTGGCGTGTGAGCATGTCGTTGATGGTGTAGTTGCGCACGTGTCCCATGTGCAGCTTGCCACTGGGGTAAGGCAGCATGGAGCAGGCGTAGTACTTGGGACGGCTGTTGTCTTCGCTGACGCGGTAGACGTCTTTGGCGGTCCATGCGGCTTGGGTGGCCGACTCGACGGCAGAGTGTTGGTAGGTGTCTTGCATGTAGCTCAATGAGAAACCCCGTCTACGCTCAGGGGCGAGGTGACGGGGAAGTGGAATTGATTTTAGGCGCAGGGGGTTGAACGGCCAAAGCCACCTTGTTCAGTCCCGCTTTTTGCAACAAACCCATGATCTCGGCCACGCGGCCATAGGGCACATTTTGGTCGGCGCGCAACTGCACTTCAATGGTCGCATCCTGACTGACTTGCATGGCCAATACAGCAGGCAAGGCCTCGGGCGCGACAGGCTTGTCATTTATAAATACCGTGCCTTGGCGGTCCAGGCTCAAACTCAGGCTGTTGCTGGCCTCGGGGGAGACCGGTGCTTGGGCAGAGGGCAAATCTAAGCGCAAGGCCTTATCCATCAAGGGCGCGGAGATGAGAAAAATCACCAGCAAGACCAACATCACATCCACCAAGGGCGTGACATTGATGTCGCTCATGGGCTGACTGGCTGCGGTAGATTCAAATTCGCCCATGCGCATGCTGTGGCGCCAATCAATGTTGGGGGGCTTGCGCCATGAAATAAGCCCGCAAGTCAAACGCTAAGGCATCCAAGGCGGCATTCATGGAGGACAAACGTCGGCCCATCAAGTTGTAAGCCATGACCGCAGGAATCGCCACGGCCAAACCCGCTGCCGTCATCACCAAAGCCTCGCCCACGGGTTGCGCCACTTTGTCCAAGCTGTATTGACTCACTTGGGCCATATTGATCATGGCGTGGTAAATGCCCCAAACTGTGCCCAGCAAGCCAATAAAGGGTGAAGTCGCTCCTATGGTGGCCAGCAAGTCTTGCCCCGCTTGCAAACGCTGGCGAATGTTTTGCAATGCTTGGCGCAAACCGCTGCTGAGTCGATCTTCAAGCGAAGCTTGGGCCGCAAGACCTTGCCCTGGCATCTGCAATGGGTTTTGCAACAAAGCACCAAACAACTGTTGACTGTCAAGCGCAGACCAAGTGGCCTGGACTTGCCGCCAATCTTGGGCTTGCGACCATGCAGCTTGGCACAAAGTCAAGTCTCGACTGGCCACAGCCAACAACCAAGACTTGTACAGAATCAAGACCCAACTCAACACCGACATGGCGCACAAAATCAAGGCCACCCCTAGACTCAAGGCGTCGGCTTGACCCAGCCAGTGAAGAAAGCTCATGAACTCAAACCGCCCTCAGTCCCAGCACATCAAACATGTCAAACATGCCGTGCTGCTGGTGGGCTAAAAACCTGACCGCTCGCAAACTGCCCTCGGCATAGGTGCTGCGACTCGAAGATTTGTGGGTGATTTCGATGCGCTCGCCAATACCCGCAAACAACACCGTGTGGTCGCCCACAATATCGCCGCCGCGTATGGTTGAAAAACCAATGGCTTTGTCGGGCCTTGCGCCTGTATGGCCTTGGCGATCAAACACGGCGCATTGGTTTAAATCGCGCCCCAAGGCCTGGGCAATGACTTCACCCATTTTCAAGGCCGTGCCCGAAGGCGCATCGACTTTGTGGCGATGATGGGCCTCAATGATTTCAATGTCGTAGTCGTTGGCCAAGGCGGCAGCAGCCATTTCCAATAGTTTGAGCGTGACATTGACGCCCACACTCATATTGGGCGCCATCACAATAGCGATGTCTTGACTGGCGGCTTGGATCTCGCGTTTTTGTTCTTCGCTGAAACCGGTTGTACCGATCACCATCTTCACGCCTTTTTCACGACACGCTTTGACATGCGCCATGGTGCCTTCGGGTCGGGTGAAATCGATCAAGACTTGGGCATGTTGCAAGCCTTCTTTCAAATCGGCCTTGATCACCACACCGCTGGCTTGGCCCAAAAAACCTGTAGCGTCATTGCCGATGTGCACACTGTCGGCCACATCGAGTGCGCCAGCGAGTTGGCAATCTGCAGATTCAA
>CANLWQ010000202.1 GCA_947494405.1 Comamonadaceae bacterium
TTCCAAGGCAATGCGCAAAGCCGCACTGCACGCCCAAGGGCTGAAAAAGACCGCTGGCAACAACATCGCCAACAAGATAGACACATGGGCTTGCGCCCCCAAACCGCTTTGCATGGCTTGCACTGCACCAGCACCAAACACCAACACTGGCACAAACAAAGGCAACACCAACAACGCAATCAACACACCACCACCGCGCACACCCAAAGTGAGTGCCGCCCCCATCGCACCAATGCAAGACAAGACCGGTGTTCCCAACAACAGCGAGAGCGACAACATGCCCAGCACATCCTGTGGCAAATCAAATTGCAAACCCAAGATGGGCGCCAATGCTACCAAGGGCAGGCCCGAGACCAACCAATGCGCGCAGATTTTCCCTAAGACCAAAAGGCCTAAAGGATGAGGGGACAGCATCAGGTGCTCCAAAGAGCCGTCGCGCCAATCGTTTTCAAACAAACGTGGCAAAGACAAAATGCTGGCCAGCAAGGCGCCTACCCACAAGACACCTGGGCCAATTTGTCGCAACATGGCGGCTTCGGGGCCAATCGCCAACGGAAACAAAGCGGCGACCACCACGAAGAAAAACAAAGCACTCAAGACCTCGGCTTTGCGCCTGTAAGCCAAGCGCAAATCACGCGCCACCAAGGTGAAAAAAGCGCTCATGGCGTCAAGGTCCGCTGCAGCACAGGGCGACCCAAATGAACCCCCTGATGACTGGTGAAAAGAAGCAGGCCGTCTTGTTGCAAATGCGCTTGCAGTACCAGTTGCAAAGCCTGCACCGCCGCGCCATCGAGCGCCACAAACGGTTCATCCAACACCCATAGCTTGGCTTTAGACACTTGCAGTCGCGCCAACGCCACGCGTCGCTTCTGTCCTTGCGACAACACCCGCAGAGGCAAATGCGCTCTTGAGCCAAGACCCTGAGATTTCAACGCTTGAAAAGCTTGTTCGCGGCTGACCGGCTGACCCGCCAACATCGATACGGTTTGCAGGTTTTCCACTGCTGAGAGCTCGTCTTTCAGGCCCAGGCTGTGGCCCACATAGAGTAAATCGCGAAAGAAGGCGGACCGCACTTCAGCAATCGCTTGACCACCCCAACGCACCTCGCCACTGGCCGGTTGCGACAAACCGCAGACCATGCGCAGCAAACTGGTTTTGCCCGAACCATTGTCGCCCTCGATATGCATGGCTTGGCCCGCTTCCAAGCTGAAGCTTTGGGTGGCGAACAAGGGTCGGCCGCCGCGCTCGCAGCCCAATGCAATGACTTGGAGTTGGCTCATACCCAAAACGTGCCGGCCAAGGTGACTACTTGGGCGCCGGTGGTGATTTTGAAACGCGCTATGCCAGCACTCCGGCCGGTATTGATGCCGCCCATGTCCAGGCTGCGAATGCCGCGTTCTTTCAATGCCTCCATGCCTTTGTACAGCAAGAGGTTGTGCGCATAGGCATCGCGCCCTGCGTCATTGGTCCAGCCAATTTGGTAGGTAGCGGCTTTGCCGTGCAGCAAAAACATCATGCCGGCCACGCGGTCGCGCCCGATGTCTGCGCGCAGGGTCAGGACATTGTTGCCAGGCTGTTTGCGCGAAGCGATGTAGGCATCGACAAAATGCAACGGCATGCCTTGCAAGCCGCGGTTGTCGCGCTGCTGCTGTTCGGCATCCATTAACCAGCGGTATTGGCCCACATTGGTTCCCACGCGGTGCACCGTCAGATCAGACTTTTCAGCGCGACCCAAGGGTTGGCGAAAGCGCTTCTCCAAGCCCGCGCGCAAGTCTGGCATGTCGGGCGTGAGGTCTAACAAAGCGGTGGAATAACCCGTCATCACCCGCTTGATGGAGGACAGCCCTAAGTTGTCGCCGCTGGGCTCGTCTGGCGTGACAAACAAAAATCGCAAGCCTTTCACAGGCAAGGTTTGGCGCAAGCGGCGGTAGGCATGGGCTTTGTCTTTGCCACTGAGGGTTTGCAGCCACAGCGGCCCTCGGGTGCACAAAGCCACGCCACCCAAGTTGCCAAAACGGCGCACCACGCATTGGGCCAGCCCCACGGTTTGTCCGTCGGCTTGAATGACAGCGCGAATAACCGTTCCGCCGCTGACCAACATGGTTGAGCCATAGGCCCAGTCTTGTTGCAAAGGGCCAGCTGCTTGGGCATGCGCCGTGTCCCAAGCAACGGTGTCTTGGGTGCCCCACTCCACCTTCATGCCGTCACACCTGCTTTGGTTAACATGAGCGCATGTGGAGCAAATTTAAACGCACCCCTGTGCAAACCGTGATGGGCCACCGCTTGCCCGAACCGCGCCTGACATGGCAAGCCGGGATGTGGCTGGTGGTTTGCTTGGGACTGCCTTTGTTGCTGCTGGGCACGCTCATCGACCTGGCCATACAGCTGACCACCGGCATTTGCACCGGTTTGTGGTGTTTTTTCTAAGCGTATTTCCATCATTTGGTAGGCATCTTAGCGTCTGCTAGCGACTTGTTTTTCAGGACTCTATGAACCTTACTTCGCCACCCTCCCCCCAATCCCTCTCCGGCCTGCTCCCCTTCGTCAAACCCTATAAAGGTCGGGTGGCCTTGGCGGGGCTGTTTTTGCTGCTGGCTGCGGGGGCCACTTTGGCGTTTCCCTGGGCTTTGAAAGAGTTGATAGACCAAGGCCTGACGGGGCCAGGCAGTGCCGAGCGTTTGGCGGGGCAGTTTGCCCAACTGTTTGGCGTGGCAGCAGCCTTGGCGCTGTTTTCAGCGGTGCGTTTTTACACCGTCACTTGGTTGGGCGAGCGCATCACAGCAGATGTGCGCAACGCGGTGTATGGCCATGTGCTGAAACAAAGCCCGGCGTTTTTCGAGACCACGCAAACCGGCGAGGTGCTGTCGCGTTTGTCGAACGACACCACGCTGGTGCAAACCGTGGTGGGCTCTTCGCTGTCTATGGGTTTACGCAATATGGTCATGGGTGCAGGCGCTTTGCTGATGTTGGTCTACAACCACCCCATGTTGATGGTGCAAGTCATTGGGCTGTTGGTGTTGGTGGTGTTGCCCAGCGTCGCCTTGGGACGGCGTGTTCGCAAACTCTCACGCGCCAGCCAAGACCGCGTGGCCGACGCCAGTGCCCTAGCTGCAGAAGTGATGAACGCCATTCCCGTGGTGCAAAGCTATACCGCCGAAGACCGTGAAGCCAAGCGCTTCATCGACTCTACCGAGCAGGCCGTGAAAACCTCTTTGCGCCGCGCCTTGGCGCGTTCGGTGTTGGTGGGCTTCATTATTTTGGCCAGCAGTGCCGCGCTGCTGTGGGGCTTGTACCAAGGCACCTTGGCAGTGCGCGACGGCAGCATGAGCGCGGGTGAATTGGGGCAAACCGTGGTGTTTGTGATTTTGTTGGCCAGTGCATTTGCGGTGCTGGGCGAGGTGTATGGCGACTTGCTGCGTGCCGCCGGTGCCACCGAGCGTTTGATGGAGTTGCTGGGTACAAGGTCTGTGATCACAACGCCTGCAAACCCCTTGCAAGCCGCTTGGCCTGAGCGCGGTTCATCCTTGTCATTGCAGGCTTTGAATTTTCATTACCCCTCACGGCCGCAAACCTTGGCACTCTCTGGTTTGAATGGCGACATCCATGCAGGCCAAACTGTGGCCATCGTGGGCCCCAGTGGTGCGGGCAAAACCACCTTGTTTGGTTTGCTGCTGCGTTTTTACGACCCGCAAGCCGGGCGCATTGTGCTGGACGGCGTAGCCATCAACGAGATGGATTTGCACGACTTGCGCGAACGCATTGGCATCGTGCCGCAAGAACCGGTGATTTTTTCAGGCTCAGCCATGGACAACATTCGCTATGGCAAACTGCAGGCCACAGACGCCGAAGTGTTGGCCGCGGCCAAAGCTGCGTTTGCCGATGAGTTCATCGTGCAACTGCCCCAGGGCTACGACACCTTCCTCGGTGAAAAAGGCGTGCGCTTATCTGGCGGTCAGCGCCAGCGCATCGCCATCGCCCGCGCCATGCTGAAAAACCCGCCGCTTTTGTTGCTGGACGAAGCCACCAGTGCGCTGGACGCGCACAGCGAACGCATGGTGCAAGCCGCGCTGGAA
>CANLWQ010000203.1 GCA_947494405.1 Comamonadaceae bacterium
CGGCTTACTTGCTGGCGCAGTGGCAGTCGGTGGGGTTTTGCCACGGCGTGATGAACACCGACAACATGAGTTTGTTGGGCCTGACCATAGATTACGGCCCGTTTCAATTTCTCGATGGGTTTGACCCCGCCCATATTTGCAACCATTCGGATCATCAAGGGCGCTACGCTTTTGCCCGTCAGCCACAGGTGGCGTTTTGGAATCTGTATTGCTTGGGCCAAGCTTTGCTGCCACTTATTCAAGACCAAGAAGCGGTGGTGGAGGTGCTGGATGGCTTTAAAACACTTTATCCCCAGCAACTCGATATTCGCATCGCGGCCAAACTGGGCTTGGATGAAGTGAAAGCCGAAGACCATGGCTTGATAGATGCTGTTTTTCGCCTGCTGGCGACCGAGCGCACGGACCACACGATTTTTTGGCGTCGCTTAAGCCATGCTGTGGCAAGCTATGCCCACACCCGAAAAGTGGATGCTTTTGTAACGGTGCAAGACTTGTTTATAGAACCGTCAGCTTGGCAAGCGTGGTTGGTTCTGTACCTTGAGCGAATGACCCAACAAGATTTGGCTCAAGCTGCTGTGCGCATGTTGCGCACCAACCCCAAATTCGTTTTGCGCAACCATTTGGGCGAGCAGGCCATCGCTCAAGCGAAAATAGGTGACTTTTCCGGCGTATCCACTTTGTTGGAACTGCTGAGTGCCCCTTTTGATGAACACCCAGGTTTTGAGTCTTACGCCGCCTTCCCGCCCGACTGGGCTTCCACCATTTCTATCAGTTGCTCCTCATGACACATCCCGATAAAACCCCACAAGAGTGGCGCGCTTTGCTGGCAGGCAAGAACGCTGAAGCCCTGGCCTATGAAGTCACTCGCCAAGCGGCCACCGAACGTGCGTTCACTGGCCGCTATGAAGACCACTGGGCCAAAGGGCATTACAACTGTATTTGCTGTGACGCATTGCTGTTTGATGACAGCACCAAGTTTGACTCGGGTTGCGGCTGGCCCAGTTTTTACCAAAGCGCGGTACCTGGCGCCATAGAGGAACGTGTAGACCGCGCCCACGGCATGCTGCGCACAGAAACCGTGTGCGCCAACTGTGGGGCGCATCTAGGTCATGTGTTCAATGACGGCCCGGCACCCACTGGATTGCGCTACTGCATGAATTCGGCGGCTTTGCACTTCGACCCCAAAGACAAAAGCTGATATGAAACTGCTCACCGATTTTTTACCCATCGCCCTGTTTTTCATCACCTTCAAACTGGCTGGTATTTACGTGGCCACGGCGGTGGCGATTGCAGCCACTTTGCTGCAAATTGGCTGGCTGCATTTCCGCCATGGCAAGGTCGAGACTATGCAGTGGATCAGTTTGATCATCATTGTGTTGTTTGGCGGTGCGACCTTGCTGTTTCACGACGACATGTTCATCAAATGGAAACCCACAGTGCTGTATTGGCTCATGGGGGCAGCGTTGATCTTGGGTCATTTGGTGATGAAACGTAATTTTTTACGCAGCTTGATGGGCGCGCAAATTGAACTGCCTGACGCCATATGGTTGCGACTGCTGTGGGCCTGGAGTGGTTTTTTTGTGGCCATGGGTGTGCTCAATTTGTGGGTGGCGTTCAATTTCGACCTGGACACCTGGGTCAGTTACAAACTGTTTGGCGGCATGGGCTTGATGCTGGTGTTTGTGGTGGCGCAGGCCCTTTATTTAAGCCGCCACATCAAAACCGATGAACCCAAGACCGAAGAAGCGCCATGAACATCAACGCCCAGCAGCTTGAACTGGCATTGCGCCAGCAATTCAGTCCTTTTGAGCTGAAAGTTTGGGACGAAAGCGCCGACCACGCTGGCCACAGCGGGTCTGACGGCACAGGCCAAGGCACGCATTTTCGGGTGCGTATTGGCTGCGCGGCATTCCATGGCCTCAGCAGAGTGGCCAAACACCGGCTTGTGTATGATTGCCTGCAAGCATTTATTGCACAGGGTCTTCACGCTCTGGCCATAGAAGTTGTAGACCCCCCTATTCAATAATCCGAAAGACCCCTTCATGAGATTTTCTTTTCTTCCCCGCGCAATCGCCGCGGCCGTTTTAAGCCTCTCAAGCATTGCACTGCATGCGCAAAATGTCGCCATCGTCAATGGCAAAGCGGTTCCCAAAAGCCGTTTGAATATGTTGGCCGCCCAGCTTGAGCGTTCTGGCCGTCCGGTCACACCGGACATGGAGCAGCAGCTTCGCGAAGAAGTCATCATGCGTGAAATCTTTATGCAAGAAGCCGAAAAGCAAAGCTTGGACAGCTCTGACGACTACAAAATTCAACTTGAAATTGCCAAGCAAAGCATTTTGATTCGTGAGTTGTTCAACCAATACCAAAAGTCCAACCCCATCAGTGAAGCTGATGTGAAAGCCGAATACGACAAATTCATCGCCAGCAGCGGCGGCAAAGAATACCGTGCACGCCATATCTTGGTGGAAAAAGAAGAGCAAGCCAAGGCCATCATTGCCAGCTTGAAAAAAGGTGGGAAGTTTGAAGACATCGCCAAAAAGCAATCCAAAGACCCAGGCTCTGGTGCCAATGGAGGTGACCTTGAGTGGGCCAACCCCGGCAGCTTTGTCAAAGAGTTCTCCGATGCCATGGTGGCGCTGAAGAAAGGCCAATTCACCGAAACCGCTGTGAAGACCCAGTTTGGTTTTCACATCATCCGCTTAGACGACACCCGCGAAACACCCGTGCCAAAATTTGACGATGTGAAGTCGCAAGTTCTTCAGCAAATGCAACAAGGCAAATTGGCCGAGTACCAGCAAAGCTTGCGCGAAAAAGCCAAGATCGAATAATTACCTTTTGACCGCGATAAAAAAATGCCCTTTCAAGGGCATTTTTTATTTCAGCTGGGCTTTGAGAATATGCGCCAAGCTAAAGGTTTCGCTGGTCAGCAACTTGGTGGTTCGAATCTTTTCAAATTCGTTGAGGATGCTGGTCGCATCTGTATGGTTGAGCAGCAACAACTTGATCACCGATTCAATTTTTTGTTGTACCAGCAAGGTTTTGGCTAAGGCCTTGTCGGCGTTAGCGGTATTTTCCGCATGGTTTTGCATTGTTTTGGTATGAACCGGGTCATGCTGGTCGAGCGCCACCTCAGTGCTGGATTTGGCAGCCACCACAGCCAGGCCAGTTTGCCCATGGTGGGCTTCCTGTAGGCCGTGAACCAGTAAATTCAGGTCCTGTTTAAGGTGCTCAGTGAGGTCCACCAAGGCGTATAAAGTGTCAGCAAGTTCTCGGTCGCGGGGAATACTCATATATATACAGCTCCTAAATTCATTGTATTGATGATCAATTTACCCAAGCCCGGGCATTGCGCCACAAACCCATCCATAGGCTGAAGTCCGAGTCATTGTGCCCATCAGGTGGGTAATAACTGAACTGAAGTTTTCTAAACACCCGCTCGGGGTGGGGCATCATGGCGGTGAATCGCCCATCTGCAGTGGTGACTGCTGTCAGGCCGTCAGGGCTGCCATTGGGGTTGAAGGGATAAGTCTGTGTGGCACGACCATGGTTGTCCACAAAGCGCATAGCGGGCAATACTTGGGACGCATCGCCTTGTTGGGAGAAATTGGCAAAGCCTTCGCCATGGGCAACCGCGATAGGCGCTCTGGCGTCTGCCATGCCTTTGAAAAACAGACTGGGCGAATCCAGCACTTCCACCATGGCCAAGCGGGCTTCAAAACGCTCGCTTTGGTTGTGGGTGAAGCGCGGCCAATGCGCGGCACCGGGAATGATGCTGGAGAGTTCGGCAAACATTTGACAACCATTGCACACACCTAAGCCAAAGCTGTTTTGCCGCTGAAAAAAAGTTTGGAATTGGTCGTTGAGCGCGTTATTGAACAAAATACTTCGCGCCCAGCCCACACCTGCGCCCAAGGTATCGCCGTAACTGAAACCGCCACAAGCCACCAAGCCTTGAAAATCTTTTAAGTTGGCTCGGCCATGTTGCAAGTCGGTCATGTGAATGTCGTAAGCCTCAAAACCTGCTTCAGTGAAAGCGTAGGCCATTTCCACATGTGAATTGACGCCC
>CANLWQ010000204.1 GCA_947494405.1 Comamonadaceae bacterium
GGAAAAAGTCACCGTGTTCGGTGACAAAACGCATCACCGCAGAGTTGACCTGCTCCACAAAACTCAGGTCGATAAATATCGAATTCATGAATACAGTCCCCCCATCGTTGCAAACACAAAAGCAAGCTGGGGTGCTGCTTTTGCGACGAAGGGTTCACTGCGCGCGATATGCAGCGAGCCCTTGTGCCGTGCTTATTTCAAAGACGCCATGATCTTGGCGGCGGCTTCGGCGCTGACCCACTTTTGCCAGACGGCAGGGTTGGCCTTCATGAACTCACGCGAAACCACATCGCTGCTGGCTTTGCGCTCGGTCATTTGCAACACCGCACCGTTGATTTGCTCTGGCGTGAGTTGCACTTTTTCCAACACCGGCAGCGCGCCTGCATTGCTGGCGGCAAAAGCGGTGGAAACGCCCACGGTCAACTTGGTGTTGGGGGTGGCGGAAGGGCACACCTCTTTGACCTTGATGTCGCGGATCGTGTCCCAGCACTTGGCGTTGTAAGCTGGCTCTTGCAACTGCACCAGTTTGTATTTGCCCATCAAGCTGGCGGGTGACCAGTAGTAAAACAAAATCGGCTTGCCGCGCTCAATGGCAGAGATGATGGCTGCATCCAAGGCGGCGCCGGTGCCTGCGCGGAAGTTGGTGTAGTCACCTTCCAGCTTGTAGGCCTTGAGTTTTTGGGTGTTGATTTTTTCGCAGTCCCAACCCACAGGGCATGACAACAAGCGGCCTTTGCTCGGCTCCTCGTCGTCTTTGAACAAGGCCTTGTATTTGGGCAGATCGGCGACCGATTTCAATTCTGGGGCCATGGCTTTGATGCCGCGCTTGGCATCGCCTTTGACCACGTAATCGGGTACGAAAAAGCCTTCCACCGCGCCACCACCGGACAGCAGGTCACCGACCAAGCGCACCTTGCCCATTTCCTGGCCTTTTTTGATGATGTCGGTGCGGTTCCACTGCTCCACCCACACTTGCACGTCATTGCTGACCAGGGCGGTTTCGGTGGCGGCGGTGCTGCCGGTCACCAATTCGGTTTTACAGCCGTAGCCTTGCTCCAGCACCGTGCGGATCAAGCTGGTGTACAGCTGACCCGACTCCCAGGTGATGCCGGCAAATTTAATGGGTTGGTCCGGGCTGCACACCGCGTTTTGTGCAAACGCAGACGGGGCAGCCACGCTGGCGCTGAGCGCCAGGACCGTGGACAGTTTTTTCAAGAATTTCATGGTTGTCTCCTGTTGGAATAAATGCCGCCGCCTGGGCAGGCTGCGCGGCCGGGGTGAAAAATCAGATCAGCGAGCGACCCGAGGAATGCGTGCGGTGTGGTAGTCGTTGATGACATCGCAGGGCGTGTACCAACGGTCGATTTCGTGCAACTCTTGCGGTGTCAGTTGCATGTCCAGCGTGGCGATGTTCTCGTCCAACTGCGCCACGGTTTCGACACCGATCAAGGTGGAGGTCACTCCAGCGCGGCCGCTGACCCATGCCAATGCAACTTGCGAAGACTTGACACCACGCGCTGCGGCGACGCGGGCCACGGCTTGGGCAATGTTCTGGCTGGTTTCGTCGCCGTACTGGTCGGCGGTGAAGTTGTCCGTCTTGTTGCGCAGCGAGTCCACTTGGCCCGTCAGCAGTCCGCGTGCCAGTGGCGAGAAAGGGGTCACCGCAATGCCTTCGCTGATGCAATAAGGGATCATTTCGCGCTCTTCTTCGCGGTAGGCCGCGTTGAGTTGGCACTGCATCGACACAAACGGGGTCAGGCCCGCTTGGCGCGCCAATTCGTTCATCTTCACGAACTGCCAGGTGTACATGGTGGAGGCACCGATGTAGCGGATCTTGCCGGCCCGGATCAAATCGTCCAGGGCGCGCAGGGTCTCTTCCATCGGGGTCGAGGGGTCGAAGGCGTGGATCACAAACAGATCCAGGTAATCGGTGCCCAGGCGACGCAAAGAAGCATCGACCGAGTCCATGATGTGTTTGCGTGACAAACCTTGGTCGTTGATGTCATCGCTCATGGCGTAAAAGCATTTGCTGGCCAAGACCAGTTTGTGCCGGGGTGTGCCTGCAATGGCGCGACCCACCACTTCTTCGGACACGCCCATCGAATAAAAGTTGGCCAAATCGATGAAATTGATACCGCGCTCGATGGCGGCTTGGATCACGGGCGTCGATGCCGCTTCGTCCAAGACCCATGTGCGCCAAGCGGGTGTGCCAAAAGTCATGGTGCCCAAACACAGGCGCGACACCTTCATGCCGCTGTGGCCCAGATTCACGTATTGCATGGTGACGGCTCTCTCAGGCTTTGGGGGTGTAGAACGGATTCGTCACGGCACGGGCGGCCTCAGTGACGGTGGCCAGCGAAGGCTCTTGACGCATCGCGGCGGTGACCGCACCCTTGGCGGCGGCATAGTTGTTGGCAAACACCTCATCGGCATCGGCTGCCGACCAGTTCACCCACACGGCGGCAATCACGCACCAGTCGTTTTCGGCTACAGCGGGCAAGATGCCTTCGAGCAGGCATTCCTGCACGCCTTTGGCCACACCGGCTTGGGCGGGGCCCCAGGTCATGGTCTCGTGCTGCTCGCCGCGCAAGTCGGCTTTGTTGATGAAAGCCGTCATGGGTTTGACCGGAACGCCCGGCTGCAACACCACCATGTAAGGCAGGTGGCCTTTGGTGGGCGAGGACAAAGCGCCTGCCCAAGCATTGCCAACCGGGCCGCTGCGCGGTCCGATCATGACGTTGATGTGTGCGGCATTAGGGCCGCTGCCAATGAATGATTCGCCAATGAACATGTCTTATTCCCAAATAAAAAATGGCAGCAAAAACGGAAGGTTTTGTTTTTACCGAGGACCTGTGGCGCGCTTGAACTTGGTGTTGAAGACGGGCGCATCCGGTTCTGGCCAGACTGTCCCTTAATGATGAAAATACCGCAAACTATTGTTAATAATTTGTAATATGAGTATTTGTAATTGAGTAAGTGTTTACCATGACATGACATTTACTCATGCGCAGTACGCCGAAAAATCGTTTGAGATTGGGGAATCAAACCTCTAGGCTGAGGGCCCGAATACTCTGATCAGGCTCACGCACATGCTTCCTTCACTGTCCAACCCATACCTGCTGCAAACCGGTGCATTCATCCATGGCCAATGGCTCACCGCGCCCGACCATTACCCCGTGATCAACCCCGCCACCGGGGAAACCTTGGCCCAAGTGGCCAAGGGCGGGGCGGATTTGGCGGAACAAGCGGTGTCTGCGGCCAGTCAGGCGTACCTGACTTGGCGGCAAACCACGGCCAAGCACCGCGCCCAGGTGCTGCGCCGTTGGGCCGATTTGATGATGACGCACCAAGAAGATTTGGCGCAGTTGCTCACCGCTGAGCAAGGCAAGCCCTTGAGCGAGTCGCGCGGCGAAGTGGCCTATGCCGCCAGTTTTTTGGAGTGGTTTGCCGAAGAGGGCAAACGCGCCTACGGTGATGTCATTCCCTCGCACAAACCCGATGCGCGCATCTTGGTGCTCAAAGAGCCGGTGGGCGTGGTGGCGGCCATCACGCCCTGGAATTTCCCCTTGGCCATGGTGACGCGCAAATTAGGCCCCGCTTTGGCCGCCGGTTGCACGGTGGTGCTCAAGCCGTCTGAAGAAACGCCCTTGTCAGCCCATGCGCTGGCGGTCTTGGGCCAAGAGGCTGGCGTGCCGCCGGGTGTCATCAACGTCGTCTCGGGTGACGCGGTGGCCATCGGCGGCGCCTGGATGGCCAGCGAAGCCGTGCGCAAGGTCACCTTCACCGGTTCCACCCGTGTGGGCAAGCTGCTGATGAAGCAGGCGGCGGACACCCTGAAAAAAGTCTCCTTGGAGCTGGGCGGCAATGCGCCTTTCATCGTCTTCGATGATGCCGACATCGATGCCGCAGTGACCGGAGCCATGGCCTCCAAGTTCCGCAACACCGGGCAGACCTGCGTCTGCGTGAACCGGTTTTTTGTGCAAGAAGGCGTGTACGAGACCTTTACCCACAAGCTGGCTGAGGCGGTTCGCGCCTTGAAAGTGGGCGA
>CANLWQ010000205.1 GCA_947494405.1 Comamonadaceae bacterium
ACCCAGTTTTGTGGCCAGTCTTGCCAGCGAAGGCGATGAGTGTGTGCTGGCCTTGTGGGACGACGCCAGCGTCAGCGCTTTGCATGGCCATGTGGATATGGGTACCGGTCTGCGTACCGCCTTGGCCCAAGTGGTGGCCGAAGAATTGAATATGCCGGTGAGCCAAGTGCATCTCTTGATGGGTCACACCGCACTCTCGCCCAACCAAGGCGCCACCATTGCCAGCACCTCGATTCAAATACACGCCGCGCCATTGCGGGCCGCCGCAGCGCAAGTCAGGCATTGGCTGTGTGCCAAAGCCGCCGACCGCTTGGCTTGCGTGCCTGACGAGGTGAGCTTGCACCATGGGCAGCTCAAAGCGCGCAGTGGCGAAATCAGCGTGACCAGTTTGTTGTCAGAGCAACAAGTGCTGTTGCGCTTGGACAGCCAAGCCCAGCTCAAGCCCAGCGCGCAACACCACACGATTGGCCAAAGCACGCCGCGTGTCGACATGGCTGCCAAGGTGTTTGGCGACTTGATTTATGTGCACGATATGCGCATGCCCGGCATGTTGCACGGGCGCGTGGTACGGCCGCCTTACGCGGGTGCTGACCATGGTGACTTCATAGGGCGCACCTTGGCGCGGGTTGACACCGACAGCATTGCGCACATTGCCGGCATTCGCTCGGTGGTGGTGCAAGCAGATTTTGTCGGCATCGTGGCCGAGCGAGAAGAGCAAGCCGAGCAAGCCATGCGCGAATTGGTGGTGCACTGGAAAGCTTGGCCTGGCATGCCCGACGTGCAAAACCCTGGCTATGCGATACGCCGCAACTCGCGTAGCACGCGTGAATTGGTCAATGAAGGCGATGTGGATGAGGCACTGGCGCAAGCCGACCATGTGTTGCAGCGCGAGTATGTGTGGCCCTACCAAATGCATGCCTCTATTGGCCCATCGTGCGCGGTGGCTTGGTGGTTGCAAGGTACAGATGCACAGTCACCCTCCGTGCAACTGCGGGTGTGGGCCGGCACGCAAAACCCGCATGTGCTGCGCGCCGATCTGGCATTGCTGTGCGGCGTGGCTGAGCCCGAAGTGGAAGTGGTGCGCATGGAGGCTGCTGGTTGCTATGGTCGCAACGGTGCAGACGATGTGGCCGCCGATGCCGCCGTGTTGTCCAAGGCCGTGGGCGCGCCGGTGCGGGTGCAACTTTCCCGAGAACAAGAGCATGCATGGGAGCCCAAGGGCGCGGCGCAACTCATGCAAGTGCGCGGTGGGCTGTCAACCCATGGTGAAGCCTCGGGCTACGATTTTCAAACCTCTTACCCTTCCAACGGCGCCCCCACCTTGGCCTTGCTGCTGACACGCACCATAGAACCCACGGCACGCGCTTATGAGATGGGCGACCGCACGGCCCGCCCACCTTACGACTATGCCGACTTGCGTGTCACAGTGCATGACATGCCGCCGCTTTTGCGTGCCTCGTGGCTGCGAGGTGTGTCGGCCTTGCCCAATTCATTTGCGCACGAAAGCTTCATTGACGAGTTAGCCGTCGCTGCAAACGTCGACCCTTTGCAATACCGCTTGGACATGCTCAGCGACCCGCGTGCCAAAGAATTGCTGCAAGCCACTGCCGATCGCGCGGGCTGGTTGGTGCATCAACAACCCCAACAACAAGCCGCCCTTGGCGATTGGTTGCAAGGGCAGGGCGTGGCCTATGCCCGCTATGTGCACAGCAAGTGGCCGGGCTTTGGCGCAGCGTGGTCAGCTTGGGTGGCTGATGTTGAAGTCCACCAAAAAACTGGGGAAGTGCATGTCAAGCGCGTGGTGGTCGGGCATGACGCCGGCTTGGTGATCAACCCACGCGGTGTAGAGCAACAAGTGCATGGCAATGTGCTGCAAACCACCAGTCGCGCATTGCTTGAAAAAGTCGAGACAGATGACAAAGATGGGCGTGTGGTCAGCCAAGACTGGGGCACTTACCCGATTTTGAATTTCCGCCAAGTGCCCGTCATTGAGGTGGTGCAAATGCCGCGCCCTGGCGACGATGTGCCCTTGGGTGCGGGCGAGTCGTCTTCGGTGCCCGGCACGGCTGCCATTGCCAACGCGATTTTTGATGCCACCGGCATACGCTTTCGCAACCCGCCTTTCACCCCAGAAGTGGTGCGCGCGGCTTTGCATCCTTTGGCCGCGCCCCCACCCGCGCCCACGCCCATGGCCGAGACTGTTGCCCAAGCAAACACCGCACAAGCCGGTGTCAAACAAGGTTGGCGCAAACGCTGGCAACAAGCCACGGGTTTGGCCTTGGGGGTGTTTGCATTGAGCGCAGCCGTGGTGGGTTGGCGCGCCGCTTTGCCCTCGGTGAGTTTCAACCCCGCCAACTACAGTGCCGACATGCTGCAACGCGGCCAGCAGTTGGCAGCCTTGGGCAACTGCGCGGGTTGTCATACCGCCGAAGACGGCATACCCAACGCCGGTGGTCGCGCCATGGCCACGCCATTTGGCACGGTGTATGCCACCAACATCACACCCGATGTGCAGACAGGCCTGGGCGGGTGGTCGTACCAAGCTTTCGAGCGCGCCATGCGCCAAGGTATTTCCCGCGATGGCCATGCGCTGTACCCGGTGTTTCCCTTCACCTCGTTTGCCAAAACCAGTGATGCCGACATGATGGCCTTGTATGCATGGTTGATGTCTCAGCCAGCGGTCACGTCTCATACACCCAAGCCAGACATGCAATGGGGGTTTGGTTGGCGACCCTTGATGGCTTTATGGAATGGTTTTTTTCATGCGCCTGCGCAATTGACGCCTCAGCCCACGCAAACCGCGCAATGGAACCGCGGTGCGTATTTGGTCGATGGCTTGGGACACTGCGGCGCATGCCACACACCGCGCAATGCATTCGGTGCCGAGCGCAACACAGATGCCTATATGCAAGGCGCGATGGTCGACGGCTGGCAAGCGCCTGCGCTGAATCTTCTCAATCCTGCGCCCGTGGCGTGGAGCGAGCAAGAATTTTTTCGCTATTTAAGGCAGGGGCATACCGAATACCATGGCATCGCGGCAGGCCCCATGGGCTTGGTGGTGCGCAATTTGGCATCCGTCCCCGATGACGATATACGTGCCATGGCGGTTTACTTGGCCTCTTTGCAGCCCGAGCCCCGCTTGAACGATGCGCAACTTGCGCCAGTGGCCGCCCAAGTGGTGGCTGATGCTGCCCGCCTAGCACCCCTGCCCGATGCGGCCCAGCGTTTGTTCCAAGGCAGTTGTGGTTCGTGTCACCATGATGGGGATGGCCCGCAACTTTTGGGTGTGAACCGTCCTTTGGCACTCAACACCCATTTGCACAGCGACCGGCCCGATAACTTGCTGCGCATTGTGTTGGAGGGGATTCAGTCACCGGCTTCCAAAGATATAGGCTTTATGCCGTCGTTTGCCAACACCTTGAGTGACAAGCAGTTGGTGATGCTGGTGGATGGCATGCGCGCGCGCTTCGCGCCCCATCAACCGCCTTGGCACAACACCGCACAGACTTTGGCGGCGATGCGCCAACCTTGAAACTCAGTTGTGGGTAGCGCTGTCACGCACAAAGTCGTCTAACAGTTTTTTCAGCTGCTCGGTTTTACGCACACCCAACACTTTGTGTATGGATTGGTGGTGAGCGTCGACTTGGGCTGTCAGGCGTTGCACCATGGCCAAGCCGGTATTGGAGATAAATACCAGCACTTTGCGGCTATCGTCTGGCGATGTGTTGCGCAAGACCAGACCTCGGCTCACCAGTTTGTCTATGTTTTTGGTGAGTGCCGGGTGGTTCATCAGCACCAGCTCTGCCAACTCCCCCATGGCGCGACCGTTTTCATCTGACAACACTTGCAAGATGCGCCAATGTTGCTCGGTCATTTTTTCTGCGGCGATGGCTTTGCCCAAACCCATGCTCATCGTGCGGTTGGCCGAGGCCAGCAGATAAGAGAGGTAGTTATTCAGGTCCGGCCTAGGCATATATCCTGCTTACATTTTGTTTAATTTCTGATAGTCTAATCAACTTCCTTTCCAAGG
>CANLWQ010000206.1 GCA_947494405.1 Comamonadaceae bacterium
GACCTTAAAGGAGATTTCCATGGACAACGCTAAAACAATCGCCGCCGCAGGCGAAAAAGCCAAAGCCCTGCAAGCCGCGCTGGCCCAAATTGAAAAGCAGTTTGGCAAAGGCACCATCATGCGTTTGGGTGAAGGCGAGGTGATCGAAGACATACAAGTTGTCTCCACCGGCTCTCTTGGCCTGGACGTTGCCCTGGGCGTGGGCGGTCTGCCACGCGGTCGGGTCATTGAAATTTACGGCCCAGAGTCCTCAGGCAAAACCACCCTCACCTTGCAAGTCATTGCCGAAATGCAAAAAACCGGCGGCACTTGCGCCTTTGTCGACGCCGAACACGCGCTGGACGTGCAGTATGCGCAAAAACTCGGCGTCAATCTGCAAGAGCTGCTCATCAGTCAGCCCGACACAGGCGAGCAGGCCCTAGAAATTGTTGACAGCTTGGTGCGCTCTGGCGCGGTCGACCTCATCGTCATCGACTCGGTGGCGGCGCTCACGCCCAAGGCTGAGTTGGAAGGCGAAATGGGCGACTCACTGCCTGGCTTGCAAGCCCGCCTCATGAGCCAAGCCTTGCGCAAGCTCACCGCACACATCAAGAAAACCAATTCCACCGTCATTTTCATTAACCAAATCCGCATGAAGATTGGCGTCATGTTCGGTTCGCCCGAAACCACCACCGGCGGCAATGCGCTCAAGTTCTACGCCTCTGTGCGCTTAGACATTCGCCGCACCGGCACCATCAAAAAGGGCGAAGAGTCCATCGGCAACGAAACCAAGGTCAAGGTGGTCAAAAACAAAGTCGCGCCGCCGTTCAAAACCGCCGAGTTCGACATCTTGTTTGGCGAAGGCATCAGCCGCCACGGCGAAATCATCGACATGGGCGTGGCCGCCAAAATCGT
Organism: Comamonadaceae bacterium; assembly: GCA_947494405.1. Classification (GTDB taxonomy): domain Bacteria; phylum Pseudomonadota; class Gammaproteobacteria; order Burkholderiales; family Burkholderiaceae_C; genus Limnohabitans. The sequence goes on from CANLWQ010000206.1 coordinate 895, forward strand.
CGACAAATCCGGCGCTTGGTATGCCTACCAAGGTGAAAAAATCGGCCAAGGCCGTGACAACGCCCGGGAGTTTTTGCGCGAAAACCCCGAGTTGGCGATTGAAATTGAAAACAAGGTGCGCGACTCCTTGGGCATTCCTTTGTTGGCTGCCGACACCGAAGCGCCCAAATTACAAGCCGTCAAATGAGCGCGGTTGTGGTGAATTGGCCTTTCAAAGTAGTGCAAGGCGGGGCGGCGGACAAGCCACCCTCCACGCCTTCGCTGAAAGCCCGCGCTATCAGCTTGCTGGCGCAGCGCGAGTATTCGCGCCAAGAGCTCACAGACAAGCTGGCCGAACAAGACGTCAGCCCCGAAGAATTGGCGCTGGCTTTGGCGCAGTTGGAGGCCAAGGGTTTGGTCGACGATGCGCGGGTGGTGGAAACCTTGGTCAACCGCCGCGCCGGCAAATTGGGCGGCATGCGTTTGCGCCAAGAGTTGCAAGCCAAGGGCGTGTCGCCAGACTTGGTGGCCCAAGCCATGACCGACCTCAAGGGCTCCGAGCTGGCGCGCGCGCGCGCGGTTTGGCAAAAGAAATTTGGTCAGTTGGCAAGCTCAAGCACTGAGCGCAACAAGCAAGCGCGCTTTTTGGCCAGTCGCGGGTTTTCGGGTGAAGTGGTCAAGCAGGTTGTTGCGGGCTTGGTCGACGACGAGCTTTAAATGCCCCTTACTTGATAATTGTAATTGGGGTCAGATTCCAATTAATTCACGCTGTATGCCAGCCGCGCTGGGCTCAAACGCCTCTCGCCATCGCTGCAAATATTGTTACTTTGCGAGGGGCTGTGGCTTGTTTTTTTTGAACAAACCTTGTGTTTGCTCATCAAACAATTCATATGCGCCAAAATAAACACTGGAATCTGGGTTTTCTAAACAGTATTTGTCCATCCATACATAAACTTGCTGAAACGAAATACCTTCTTTAAAGTTCCAAAAAGGAATTTGTCTTCCTGCGCTTAAACCATCTAACAAACCTATTAAGTGGCTTTCAACTTCTTTTGATTGCTTACCCTTTCTTCCCGCAGACCATATATTGCAGTACACATCAGACACAATCAAGACTGGCTCAGCTTTACTCACTTCAGAAAAGCCGATTGTAAAAATCAAAAGAAGTAAAGATAAGTTTTTTTTCATTTGTTGTTCCTCTCCTGAATGAGTTCACCAACGCCATACATTGCGGAGGAAAGTGGATTTGTACGGCAATAGGTATCCATCCAAAGGAAAATCTTTTCATTAGTCATATCAAAACCAAACTCGGGAGTGAGTTTGCCTAAAGTTGCAGATGAGGCCATGGTAAAGCCCGTATTCACGCCGCTTAAGAATCCGATTAACCACGCCCTGTTTTCAAGTTCACGCGCATGGGTTTCTGGTTTCACCCACATCCCACAGTCTGGGTCTCCACGAACCCACTCAGCCCAAGCGGATTGACACAACAAACATAGAAAAAGGGAAATAAGTTTTGTTTTCATAAGTTATTGCCAGATATAACGCCAGACGACAGTTCAATTTTGCAAGCCCAGCATCAAACACAGGTTTTGCACCGCCGCCCCACTGGCCCCTTTGCCCAAGTTATCCAGGCGTGCCATCAGTACGGCATGGCCATAGGCCTCCTTCGAAAAGACACGTAATTCCATCAAATTCGTATCGTTCAAAGCGGTGGCGTCAAGCTTTAAATCGTCAGTAGGCGGCAACACCTTCACGCAAGGCTGGTCGGGGTGGTTGGTGATGGCATAGTGCGCCGCCAGCGCCTCGTGCAGGTCAGTTGCGCTCACGCGGGTAGGCAGTGCCGCCAAGTGCAAAGGCATTTGCACAATCATGCCTTGCTTGAAGTTGCCCACACTGGGCACAAACAGCGGGCGACAACTGAGGCCTGTGCAATGCATGATCTCCGGAATATGTTTGTGCGACAGCCCCAGCGCATAAGCCTCAAACAGCGGCGCTTGGCCGGTTTCATAAGCCTCAATCATGCTGCGCCCGCCACCCGAGTAGCCGCTGACCGAAGGCAAACTCAGCGGGAAATCGCGGGGAATCAAGCCAGAATCTATCAAAGGGCGAATCAGCGCAATCGCGCCGGTGGCATAACAGCCCGGGTTGGCCACGCGCTTGGCTTGACGAATCTTGTCGGCTTGACCCACAGCCAGCTCAGGAAAACCGTAAACCCAGTCAGCTTGGGTGCGGTGGGCAGTGGATGCGTCGATGACGCGCGGCTGATGGCCCACCATGGCGTCTATCATGGCCACGGTTTCAAGCGCGGCTTCATCATGCAAGCACAGCACCACCATATCCACCTTGGCCAACAAGGCGCGCTTGGCCTCGGGGTTTTTACGCAACGCGGGGTCTATGCTCACCACAGTCACTTGGGGCTGCAAAGCCAAACGCTCGCGGATTTGCAAGCCGGTGGTACCGGCTTCACCATCGATAAAAACCTGAGCCATGTTGAGGATTCTTTCAAAGAGAAACAAAGGTGACAGCAAACACTGTGAGACGTGTGTCTAGTGTCACAGAAGCTGGTTCTTGGTGCAATGCAACATGATACATTTCGTGCCAATCCCACTCTGTCCGGGTCAAGAGCCCAGACCCAAGCAGGTCAGCCATTTAAAGGCTGATCTTTAGAAAGCGAGCACTATGAAAATCCATGAATACCAAGGCAAAGACATCTTGCGTCAGTTCGGTGTGCCGGTTCCTCGCGGCATTGCCGCCTTCACCGTGCAAGAGGCGGTAGAAGCCGCGCAAAAACTCGGCGGCCCCGTGTGGGTGGTGAAAGCGCAAATCCATGCTGGCGGGCGCGGCAAGGGCGGCGGCGTGAAAGTGGCCAAGAGCATTGAGGACGTGAAGCGCTTGGCCAGCGAGATTTTGGGCATGCAGCTCGTTACCCACCAAACCGGTGCCATGGGACAAAAAGTGCGTCGTCTTTATATAGAAGACGGCGCAGACATTCAAAAAGAATATTACGTGTCACTGGTGACCGACCGCGCTACCCAACAAATTGCCTTCATCGCGTCCAGCGAAGGCGGCATGGACATTGAAGAGGTAGCGCACAGCACCCCCGAGA
>CANLWQ010000207.1 GCA_947494405.1 Comamonadaceae bacterium
AGGATCAGAGCAACAGAGACGAGTCGACCCGCGTGCTTGCATGCGGGTCGGGTGAAACGGGCAATCTCTGCGCGCAGCAATACCAAGTAGGCCAACATGGAGGCGGTTCGCTGAGTTGGCGGGTAGGTAGCACCGAGCCGGGTGGGTGACCCCCGGCCCAGAGGAATGACGGTCACGTATTGGGAAACCAATATGCACAGAATCCGGCGTATCGGCGGGCTTCACATTTTTAACTGAACTTAGATGTCAACTTACCTCTCTCAGATTCAATACCGCTTACCAAGCTTTGCTGTATTTTCAGTCTCTTTTTTAGCCTTCTCTGTGAGCCTGGGTGTGGCCATGGTGTCTATTGCCAAGTTGCTGCTGTTGATTGCGGTGTTGGGTCAATTCATTAAAGACGTTAGAAACCGAAGTTTCCCCTCGCTCAAGTCGTGGCCTCAACTCACCTGGTGGGTGCTGGCTGCCATGGCTTGGATGAGTTTGAGTGGCATGTGGACCGAGGCCAGTACCCCAGACGCTTTGGCTGGATGGGGTAGGCACAGTCGGATACTTTGGTTTTTAGCTGTGTTTTATGTATTGAGAACCCCAGCACATGCTTTGCTGAGTTTGAAATGGTTTGTTGCAGGCATGGTCATCATGATGTTGTCCTCATGGGCGCTGGTGATAGGTTTGACCGTGCCTTGGGCCAGTGCGAAAGAATTGCCAGCGCTGGGCATAGTGCATGGCAGCACCTTGGAACAACCTGTGTTGCTGACTTTATTGGCGGCGGTTTTATGGTTTATGCGAGACCACTGGCCCCAAGGGCATTGGCGCTACGTGCCCATAGGTATTTTGCTGTTGACTGTAGTGAATGTATTTTTTGTCATGACGGGCCGCAGCGGTTTTTTGGTGATGTTGTTGTTCATCAGCATGGCGGTGTGGTGGCAATTGCCTAAGAAATGGCGTTGGTTGGTCGTGGCCTTACCCTTTGCCTTGGCTGCATTGATCATGGTTTTGTCACCAAGATTTCAAACTCAGACGCTGAAAGTGTTTCAAGATGTCCAGAGTTATCAACAAGGAAGTGTTGAAACATCCCAAGCTCAGCGCTTAGATTATTGGCATCGGTCTTTGCTAGCCATCAAAGAAAATCCTTTGCTGGGTCACGGCGTGGGAAGTTGGCGCATGAAGTATCACCGACTCGGTGGCATGCAAGTGGATGCGCCCTCCAACCCGCATCAGCAGTATTTACTTTGGGCCGTGGAGTCTGGTGCGGTGGGTTTGTTTTTGTTCTTAGGCATATTGGTGTTTCAACTCAAGGGTGCTTATGCTTTGCCGGTTAACGCCAAACAAACTTTGCTGACAGTCACCGCCATGGCAGCCGTCATGGGGGTGATGAACTGCCCTTATTTTGGGGCTGGCATGGGCGAGTGCTTGGTGTATTTGGCCGCCAGTTTGTTGGCTTTGCGAGCAATGCAACAACCTTTACCTGAGCCGTCATGAACTCACTTTTTCGTCGCAAACAAAATGCTTGGCTTCGAAGGTTGAAAAACCTGAAATACAGTGTGTTTAAAAAGCTCACTCGGCAAGCCATGCCGGTGTTTGTCCGGGGCGGAGATTTGATCAGCATTCAACCTATGGCTTGGGGCGAATACGAGCCGGAAGTTGTTGAGTTGATCAAACACTGGACAGATTCCGGGTTCAATGATTTTTTTCTAGACATTGGTGCCAATATCGGTTTGATAACCTGTCAGGTGGGCTGCTGGTTTAAACAAGTTCATTTGTTCGAGCCCAATCCCGATTGTGTGAGTTTGCTGGGTATCAATGTGCGAGCTATGTTGCGTGACCAGCATTTTCAAATTCACCCCTATGCGCTGGGCGCGCAAAAAGAGCAACTGACTTTGATGGTGCCTTTTGGCAACTGGGGCGGAGCCTTTATTGCATCTTCCGATAACGAATACTCTCCCGAGGTGTTGGCACACAAGGATGGGTTTGCGCGCTTCGACCCTGCCCAATACCAGTCCCACACAGTGCAAGTGGAGTCAGCCTCACTGGTACTGTCAAACTTGTTTGCCACACTTAAAGCTCAAGGTTTAAAAAAAGGTGTGATCAAAATTGACGTGGAGGGTTTTGAGTCTTTGGTGCTCAAAGCCATTGCCTCCACCGTGCCAGACGATGTGGAGTTGATGGTGATATTTGAAAACTGGAATGCCAGCGCACCCATGCCTGAATTGGCGTTGAGCTCTCAATTAAGCGCAGACTTTCTTTACCTTGCTAATGATTTGCGTCCCTACCCTTTTTTGCCGCGCGCCATCAACTCCATTTTTAATTTCATTCGCGGTGGACACCATGTGTTTCTATCGCCCGTCGCGCAAATGTTGCCTGCTGGAACTTGTGTATTGATGGTCCGCTCAGTCAAACCTTAAGGCCATGGGCTTGCTCGTATAAATGCGCCACATGCGCTTGTAACGACCGCATGGCGATTGGCCACAGCGCTTGCGGCACATCGTCGTAGGCCAAGGGCAGCCAGTCTTGCGCAGTGCCTTGGGGCAGGGCTTGCATGGCGCGGCGCACTTTGTCTTCGCGTTTTAATCGGTGGGCCTTTAAACGCTGTATGCAATCAATAGCGCTGTAAGGTTCACCCCAAAGATTACCCAACACATAGCCGTGGGCCGGCAAGATGAACTGCACATGCCACTGCTCACACACTGCCAACAGTTTGTCCAAAGAGGCGAGATAGTCGCCCATATGGCCATCGGGCGGGTCCACAACCGTGGTGCTGCCGTTGAGCACATGGTCGCCGCTGATGAGCAGGCCGTCTTCTGTCAGAACCAAGCACAGGTGGTTGGCAGCATGACCCGGTGTGTGCACAACTTGCAAGGTGTGGGTTTCACCTTGACTGTTTAAAACTATGGTTTCGCCGTTCTGCAATAGGGTGTCGGGCACAAACTCACTGTGCGCGCGCGCGGTGGAGGCCGCAGGCATGCCCATCACTTGTACTTGCACGCCGTGTTGTGCGCATAAATCTTTCAGCAGCCATGCACCTGGTGCATGGTCTGGATGGGAGTGGGTGCAAACGATGGCGCGAATATCCCCTTGGCAAGACTGCCACAGGCGTTGCACATGCGCTGCGTCAGGCGGTCCTGGGTCTATCACCACATAGCCGCTGTGGACGTCGCCAATCAAATAGCTGTTGGTGCCCGGCCCCGTCATCATGCTGGGGTTGGGGGCAGTCAAGCGCCGTACATGGGCCAGCAAGGAAACCGCTGTGTGTGATTGCCAATCCAGATGATGAACGATATGCCCATCAGGACAAGCCAGCGCCAATTCACCAAAAGGCGGTTCGTGCTCCATATAGCGCGCATCACGTCCTTCAAGCAAGCCCGCACGCGGACAACTGTGAAACCAAGGCTGTTCATTCGCACAAGCGGCCATGACGCTGTCCACCGTTGTGTAGCCTTGCAGTTTTTCAAGCGTGCGTATGGTGGGAAAAATGATGAAGAAGTCGCCTGCCGCATGGCGCGACAGCGCTAGGGTTGGGCTGACCCACACAGGTTCAAATTGCTCCTGCTCATCTGCCACCGGCACTTGACCCTCGGGCATGCGTGCCACCAAAAAAGGCACATCAAAACGCTTGGGTAAATCGCGGTCTGTGACCCAATGCGCCAAGACATACACCTCATCGGCGCAAAGTTTCAGGCCATGGGCCAGGCACTGCTGGGAAAAATCATCTTGCCGCGACATGGCCTGGTGGGTTTGCGCAGAAACGGGTTTGCCATCCGCATGTCTGGCCAAAAGCACACCAAGTTCTTCAAAACTTTCTCGTATGGCTGCTATGGCTTGCGTCAAGCGCAGATCGTCTTGGGTAGGGCGGCGGTGCGCCAAAGAGTGAGCGTGGGCATCTGCCGCTTCTATGCCGCCGCCTGGAAACACATAGGCGCCAGGCGCAAAGCTGGCCTTGAGCGAGCGGCGTGTCATCAGCACTTGCAAACCGTCTTCTGC
>CANLWQ010000208.1 GCA_947494405.1 Comamonadaceae bacterium
GCGCTGGATGTGTTGCTATTCTCCCGCTCATCGCGCCAAGCCAAGCTGACCGCGCCAGGGCGCGAATTGCTGACCGAGGGCAGCCGTTTACTGCTCGATATGGACAGCATCGCCCACCGGGTCAAACGCGTGGCCACCGGCTGGGAAAGTCAACTCACTATTGCGGTGGATGCCATCATTGATTTTTCGATTCTGATGGAACTCAGCGCGCATTTTTTCGCCCTCAATCCGCCCACACGCTTAAAGCTGCGCAACGAAACTTTGAGCGGCACCTTGGCGGCATTGACTTCTGGCCAAGCCGATTTGGCCGTGGGCGTTAGCGACTCTTTCAGCAACAGTGCGGGCCTAAGGTTTGCGCCCTTGGGAGACGTGGAATTTGTGTTCGCAGTTGCGCCGCATCACCCGCTGGCCCAGATGGCGCAACCGCTCAGCGACAGCCTCATACAAACCCACCGTGCTGTGGCCGTGGCCGACTCTGTGCCACAGGGTTTGGGCCTGACAATTGGCCTGCTGGCAGGACAAGATGTGTTCACCGTGCCCAGCATGCAAGCCAAGCTCGATGCCCAGTTGCGCGGGCTGGGGGCGGGGTTTTTGCCCGTCCCTTTGGCCAAGCCCTATATTGACCAGGGTTTGCTGTGTGTCTGCGAGGTGATGCGCCCCCTCAGACTGGCTACTTTTATCTACGCTTGGCGCGAAAACCCCAGCCCCAAAGGGCAAGCCGCTGGCGACAAGGCCCTGCAATGGTGGCTGCAACAACTCAGTCATATAAAAACGCGCAAAGCCTTGTTACGTCAAACACCCTAAAGCCATCAACTCGGTGTAGAGTTGGTACTATGAAAAAAATCGCCGTCATCGGTGCTGGCATGGCCGGCATCACCGCCGCAAGAACCTTGGTCCAGGCCGGCCACAGCGTCAGCGTTTTTGAAAAAAGCAAAAGTGCCGGCGGTCGCATGGCCACACGCGACACAGCCTTTGGCAGCTTTGACCATGGTGCCCAATATTTCACGGTGCGCGACGAACGCTTTATGCGCGCACTGCAGCAAGTGCCGGGCACTCAGGCTTTGTGCAAAGCTTGGAGCGCCAGTTCTGTTCAAGTGCGCGACCCGCTAGGCCGGGTCATTGAAGTGCGTAAACCATCGAAAGATTTGCATTTTGTAGGTGCTCCCGGTATGAACGCACTGGTTCAGCATTGGGCTACCCCCTTGGCTGATGCGGGTCAACTCTTTTGCAACACCACTGTGAAAATCCTCAAACGCCATGGCTCAAAGTGGCAACTCATCGCTGCTGACAAGCAAGTGCTTGGCGACTTCGACAGCGTGGTATTTGCCATCCCCAATGTGCAAGCCGCTTATCTGCTTCGTCAATCTGGCGCACCGGCCGCACAATTCAACGGCCTTGCCGCCACCGAAGCCGTGACTGTTGCGCCCTGCTGGACGTTGATGCTGGCTTTCCCATTGGTGCAACCAGGATTAGGTCAAATGGGGCCGCAATGGAATGTGGCACAAAGCACGCACCATCGTATCGCTTGGGTGGCGCGTGAATCCTCTAAGCCAGGGCGCTCCCCCATAGAGCGTTGGACTGTTCAAGCCAGCGCTGAGTGGTCGCAAGAACATGTGCAAGACGATGAGGCCCGGGTAGAAGCCAAATTATTGAAAGCGTTTGCAGAGTTAACCGGCATAAGAGCAGAGCCGGGGTTCAGCCAAATGCATCTGTGGCGTTACGCCAAAACCCTCACGCCAGCGGGGCAGGCGTTTTTCTGGGACGAGCACCTCAACATAGGGCTGTGCGGCGACTGGCTCATCGGTCACCGCGTCGAGGACGCTTTTGTCAGCGGACTGAGTCTGGCGCTGAACATAACAGCGCCAGCCTAGATCGCATTATTTTTTCTTGTAGGGCTTGTTGAACCAGTTGGCCAACATAAACAACATCAGAAGCACCCACATGATTAATAAGATGTGATGTATTTTCATGGTTTTTCTCCTTGGGTTGAATAAGAGGTTGAAGACTGATGAAGCTTCTTGGCAATCAGCGGATACATGGCAAAAAGGGTGACGAGTAACAACACCACTTCGAGGCTGTACACAAAAGCGTAAGCAGTTCCTGAATCCACCACCAAAGCCATCAAGTCGCGAATGATACCGCCCAAACCCATGGCCAAACCGGCGGCCGTGGCCTGCACAGCACCCCAAGCGCCCAGGGCCAAGCCCACCTGTCCTGCTGGGGCATGGTTCATGGTGGCGGTCAAAGTGCCGTGGCCAAACAAACCAGCGCCCACGCCTATGAATAAAGTGCCCAAGGCAAAAATCAGCAAAGAAGCCTGAGGCGCAGAAATCAACACCGCCAAGAAAGCCGGCACACCCACCAAGACCCCTGTCGCGGCCATTCGAAATGGGTCGGCGCCTCGGTTAAGCACATGCGAAGCCCAAGCAAAACCCGTCAAGCTGCCCAAAGCCAGAACAGCGGTCAAAAAGGTGGTGTCAGACACGCTCAAACGTAAAACTTCGCCGCCGAATGGCTCTAATAAAACGTCGCTCATACTGAAAGCCATGGTGCCCAAACCCACAGCCAGCAATCGTCGCAAAGCGTTATTGCCTTGGCTAAACATCTTCAGGGCCGACACAAAGTCAACATCTTTTTCATTCGGGTCGCCCAAGCGCTGGGTGCGGGCTTCTTGTTTCCATAAAGCGGTGATATTCAATACCAAAGTGGCAACTGCAGCGGCTTGTACCGAGCTGATAAGAGCGCCGGGGGAAAAATCTTTAAGCAAATAGCCAAAAACCAAGGAACTGGCGATCATGCCCAGCAAAAGCATGGAATACATCAAACCCACCACTTTGGGGCGAGCTTCGGGGGGTGATAAATCAGTGGCTAAGGCAAGGCCAACAGTTTGGGTGGTGTGCATACCTGCGCCCACCAGCAAGAAAGCCACGGCCGCGCCCAAATGGCCCACCCAATCGGGCGCACTCGCCGATTGACCCATGCGCCCCAAGACCAACAAAGCAAAAGGCATGACGGCAAAGCCGCCAAACTGCAACAAGGTACCCATCCAGATATAGGGAACACGGCGCCAGCCCAAGGCTGAACGGTGGTGATCGGAGCGAAACCCAATGAGTGCGCGAAACGGTGCAAACAAAAGCGGCAAGGCAATCATGACCGCCACCATTGCCGCAGGCACCTTCAACTCGACGATCATGACGCGGTTGAGGGTGCCAATCAGCATGGCCAAAGCCATGCCAACAGAAACTTGAAAGAGTGACAAACGCAGCAAGCGCCCCAAGGGCAAATCAGCTGTTGCGGCATCGGCAAAAGGGAGAAATTTCAGGCTGATATGCAGCCAAGAACGGGAGGGTTTGGAGTACACGTTCATATGAAGAATGGACCGGAATGACAAGCAATCCGGCCCACCCTAATTGAAATAACTGAATTTAAGCCGTGGGTGTAGCGACGGTCTGTGTGACCGCTGCTGTCGCCGCGCTGCCATTCAGGAACTTCTTGACCCAAGTGGTGTTGAGGGTCAGCGCCAAGTGCACCGAGAAAGATGCAATAGCGACTGCTGCAATAAAAATAGGAATGCCCACTGAGGGTTTGACCACTGTCCAAATTTTTCCGTAGATCATCTGGTGCTCCTTTTATTTCAGCCAAGGGGAATAGATGTACGCAAGCAAATGCGCCAGCGCGGCAATCATTCCAAAGATTTGAGTTCCTTGGATGAGGTGCCGATGAATCTCTTCTGACTCGGCTTCTGTAAGACCTGTTGGCCCGACTTTGTCTGACATGTTGTTATCTCCTTGAAAGATCTTCACGTCCGTGCTGAACCCGCACGAGGGTTATTTATGACCCCCATGGCCACAAATTCATAAAACCCTTACATCTAAATGTTATTTTAGATTGACACATTACTATGTCAAGCTAAATTTACATATTTATATGTTGACCATTGGGTTACAGTGCTCGGCCTATCTAAGCTA
>CANLWQ010000209.1 GCA_947494405.1 Comamonadaceae bacterium
GCGAATATTTCACCATGGACGACAAGTTGTCGCCCGTGGTCACCGACACCTTTGTCAAGCTCTACCAACAAGGTTTGATTTACCGTGGCCAGCGCTTGGTCAATTGGGACCCGGTGCTGATGAGCGCGGTGTCCGATTTGGAAGTGGAAAGCACTGAGTCGGATGGCTTTATGCACTACATCTGCTACCCGTTTGCCAAGGGGCCACAGATGATTGACGGTGTGATGCAAAAAGGCATGACGATTGCCACCACCCGGCCTGAAACCATGCTGGCCGACGGCGCATTGGCGGTGCATCCCGAAGATGAGCGCTACAAACATTTGGTGGGACAGCTGGTGGACCTGCCTTTGTGCGACCGCCAAATACCCATCATCGCCGATGACTTTGTAGACCGCGAGTTTGGTTCTGGCTGCGTGAAGATCACCGGCGCGCACGACTTCAACGATTACGCCTGTGCACAACGCCACCATTTGCCGCTGATCACCATCTTCACCTTGGATGCCAAGGTGAATGAGAACGGCCCTGCTGCCTACCAAGGTCTAGACCGGTTTGCCGCACGCAAAGCAGTCAACCAGGATTTACACAACATAGGCTTGATGCTGGAAATCAAACCACACAAATTGATGCTGCCGATTTGCGCACGCACCGGCCAAGTGGTTGAACCCATGCTGACCGACCAGTGGTTTGTTGCCATGAATGAAATCAGCCCACACGACCCCAGTGGTAAAAGCATTGCGCAAAAAGCCATTGATGCGGTGCAGTCGGGTGAAGTGAAATTTGTGCCCGAGAACTGGGTCAACACTTACAACCAATGGATGAACAACATCACCGATTGGTGCATATCGCGACAACTGTGGTGGGGTCATCAAATCCCTGCTTGGTACGACGAAGACGGCAAGGTTTATGTGGCCCATGATGAGGCGGCAGCACAAGCTCAAGCACCTGGCAAAACCTTGCGTCGAGATGAAGATGTGTTGGACACTTGGTACTCCAGTGCGCTGGTGCCGTTCAGCACGCTAGGCTGGAGCCAAGATGCAGCTGGTGGTCGCGACGGACTCGGCCTGGCTCCCGTCCGCTTCGCGCCCGATGTCGCTGCGTCCAAGTCCATCACACCCACCGCTGCCCAGTCCTTGAAGGATGTCGATTTGTACCTGCCGTCTAGCGTGCTCGTTACTGGCTACGACATCATCTTCTTCTGGGTCGCTCGCATGATCATGATGACCACGCACTTTACTGGACGTGTCCCGTTCAAACATGTTTACATCCATGGCTTGGTGCGCGACGCACAAGGCAAAAAGATGAGCAAGAGTGAAGGCAATGTGCTTGACCCCGTCGATTTGATTGACGGCATTGCGCTCGAGCCCTTGCTGGACAAACGCTCACAAGGTTTGCGTAAACCAGAGACTGCGCCACAAGTGCGCAAGAACACGCAAAAAGAATTTCCCGACGGCATACCTGCCTACGGTGCAGACGCACTTCGCTTCACCTTCGCTGCCATGGCAAGCTTGGGGCGAAGCATCAACTTCGACAGCAAGCGCTGTGAAGGTTATCGAAACTTTTGCAACAAGCTTTGGAACGCCACCCGCTTTGTGCTGATGAACTGTGAGGGGCAAGACTGTGGTTTGATGGACCACACCAAGGCTGACTGTGTCCCGGGTGGCAAGGCTCACGGCTATATGAATTTCAGCCAAGCCGACCGCTGGATTTCATCTGTCTTGCAACAAGTGGAAGCTGATGTTGCCAAAGGCTTTGAAGAGTACCGCCTAGACAATGTGGCCACGGCGATTTACGAATTCATTTGGAACGAGTACTGCGATTGGTATGTAGAGATTGCCAAGGTGCAAATTCAGCAAGGCGACGCGTCACAGCAACGCGCCACTCGCCGCACACTTATTCGTACCTTGGAAGCTGTTTTGCGTTTGGCGCATCCCATCATTCCGTTCATCACCGAAGAGTTATGGCAAAAAGTCGCTCCTGTGGCTGGTCTGCCTGGCGAGTCGGTCAGCATTGCACGCTACCCAGAAGCGCAGCCCAACAAAATCGACCTACAAGCGATTGCCAGTGTGAATCAACTCAAAGCTTTGGTTGACGCATGTCGCAATTTACGCGGCGAGATGAATGTCTCGCCCTCTACCCGCATGCCTTTGTTTGCATTGGGCAATGCCGAATTCATGCGAGCTAACGCACCCGTTTTGCAGGCCTTGGCCAAGCTCAGTGAGGTGAAAGTGTTTGAGGACGAAGCCGCATGGCAAGCCGCGGCCCAAGCCGCGCCTGTTGCCGTAGTAGGTGACATCCGCATGTGCCTGTTCATTGAGGTGGATGTGGGCGCCGAAAAAATTCGCTTGAGCAAGGAAATAGCGCGTTTGCAAAACGAGATCACCAAGGCCAACAGCAAACTCGGCAACGAAGCTTTTGTGGCCAAAGCGCCGCCGGCGGTGATTGCGCAAGAGCGCCAGCGGGTGGCTGACTTTGAGGCCACCTTGCTTAAAGTGGAAGATCAACTCAAGCGACTGGGTTGAACTTCAGATCAACACTTAGCGTCTCTTTAAGACGTGAAAAAAATCGTCGCCCACAGTTTCTTGCGACATCAATTCATTACCTGTTTGCTTAGAAAAAGCAGCAAAGTCGCGCAAGGAACTTTTGTCGGTAGACACCACTTTAAGCAGCTGTCCACTTTGCATGGCGGTTAAAGCTTTTTTGGCCTTTAATATGGGTAAGGGGCAATTCAAACCCCGAGTGTCGAGTTCTTGATCAATGTTCATGATGCTCATTCTAAATTTTGTGCAGCTCTCTGTTCCCAGCTCATGAAGCGCGGCTCTAGTCCTTGGGTACGCAGCCAGTCACCCATGGCATAACCAGTGCCAGCAGGCCAGCAAATGATGTCGGGGAGGTTGAACAATTTGTACTCGGCCAATTCGGGTGACAAAAGAATGTCCCCTTCGGCCACCGCATGGTAGGCAATGATGACTTGGTTCATGCGCTGGAAATCATAGACCCCCACCAGCTTCAAAGCAGTCACTTGCAAGTTGGTTTCTTCGGCAATTTCACGGGCAATGCCTTCTTCTGGCGTTTCACCCGCTTCCATGAAGCCGGTGATGAGCGCAAAACGCCTGCCAGGCCAAGCGGCATTACGCGCCAGCAAAATTTGCTCGCCATATTGCACAATGCCAGCCAGTACTGGCGTTGGGTTGTTCCAATGCGTCCACTGACAAACCACGCAGCGCATACGCGCTTTGGGCCCGCCGTCTTCATCTTGGGTGATGAGTTGCAGTTCGGTGGCGCACATGGGGCAATATTGAAAGTTGCTCATGCAGGAAACACCCCCGTCGACAAATAGCGGTCACCTCGGTCGCAAACAATAAACACGATGGTGGCGTTTTCCACGCGCTGGGCAATCTGCAAAGCCACCCAACATGCGCCGGCAGCCGAGACGCCAGCGAAGATGCCCTCTTCACGCGCCATGCGGCGGCACATATCTTCGGCGTCTTGCTGACTCACATACACCAGTTCATCCACATGGGTGTCGTCGTAAATTTTGGGTAAGTACTCGGGCGACCATTTGCGAATGCCTGGAATACGCGAGCCCTCGCTGGGTTGTGCACCAATGATTGTTACCTTGGGGTTTTGCTCTTTCAAATAGCGAGACACGCCAGTGATGGTGCCGGTTGTCCCCATCGCACTGACAAAGTGCGTGACTTCGCCATCGGTTTGCTGCCAAATTTCCGGGCCGGTGGTCTCGTAATGGATGCGCGGGTTGTCGGCGTTGGCAAACTGATCGAGCACCAAGCCTTTGCCCTGGGCTTGCAATTGATCGGCCAAATCGCGCGCGCCTTCCATGCCCGTGGTCTTGGAGGTGAGTATGAGTTCAGCGCCAAAGGCTTTCATGGTTTGCGCACGCTCAATAGACAAATCTTCGGGCATGATGAGCAGCATGCGGTAGCCCTTGATGGCTGCGGCC
>CANLWQ010000210.1 GCA_947494405.1 Comamonadaceae bacterium
AACACATCCAGCGCCTCCTCCATTTGCCTCACTCGGTAACTCAGGGCGCTGGGGACCACGCCTATCTCGCGGGCGGCTCCCGCAAAACTGCCGTTTTGCGCTATGGCATTGAGCATGAACAAGGCGTCAGGGGTTAAAACATCGCGTGCAGATGACATAAGGGTCTCATCAATCAATATATTTGAATGATGCCATCAATTTCAGACACCTTTTATCGTCTCTTTATCCCTATATTAAAACCACTTAAGAAAACAAACCATGCAAAAAATTCGACTTTCTCAAGACAGGGGCTATGCCGATCACGGTTGGTTGAAGTCTTTCCACAGTTTTTCATTCGCCGGCTACCACGACCCGGCCCACATGGGTTGGGGTGCTTTGCGCGTGATCAACGAAGACCGTATCGAATCCGGCCAGGGTTTTGGCACCCATGGCCACCAAGACATGGAAATCATCAGCTATGTGTTGTCGGGTAATTTGGCCCACCAAGACAGCATGGGCAATGTCAAAGGCATACCGCCCGGCGACGTGCAGCGCATGAGCGCGGGCACCGGCGTCAAGCACAGCGAGTTCAACCATGCGATTGGCGAAGAAACCCACTTTTTGCAAATTTGGATACTGCCTAATCAGCGTGGGGTGACACCCAGCTACGAACAAAAAACCGTTGATTCCGCCAGCAAACGCGGCGCTTTGGCCTTGATCGCCAGCCCCACACCAACGGGTGACGCCGTGAAGATTCATGCCGATGCGGCTTTATATGCCGGATGCTTCAATGGTGATGAAAGTGCGAGTTTAGACATCAACCCCAAGCACAAAGCTTATGTGCACCTGATTCGTGGCTCGTTGCAGGTGAACGGCCAGCTTTTGAAAACAGGCGACGCTTTGCTGCTGGAGGCTGAACACCGCATCGATGTGAGCGGTGGCTTGGATGCAGAAGTCCTGGTATTCGATTTGTTCGAAAACTGACTATTTATATTGGAGATTGTGATGATTAAAGTAAACGACGCTTTGTATACCTTGGTAGGCCGTGTTTTGCTGGGCGTGTTGTTTTTGCCAGCCGGTTTGATGAAGTTGATGGGCTTTGCAGGCACCGCAGGCTATATCGCCTCAGTGGGTTTGCCGCTGCCTGAAGTGGGTGCAGCTTTGGCCATCGCCATTGAAATTGGTGGCGGTGCAGCTTTGCTCGCTGGCTACCACGCCAGATTGGCGGCAGTGGTATTGGCGGTGTTCACGGTGGTTGCCACGGTTTGTTTCCACAACTTTTGGGCCATGCCCGCAGACCAAGCTTTTGTGCAGCAGTTGATGTTCTTTAAAAACATTGCAGTCGTCGGTGGTTTGTTGGTCTTGGCCGCCCACGGTGCAGGAGCCTGGAGCTTGGACGCCAAAGCCCACGCAGATGACGCATCGCACGACCAGGTTCACGAGTAATTTTTAAACCCACCCCCTAAGGAGAAGTACCGCATGATTAAGACAGTCGTTGTTTACCATTCTGGCTATGGCCACACCCAACGTGTTGCCCAATTTGTAGCCGAGGGCGCCAAAGCCCAAGTCATCGCTATTGATGCTGAAGGCAATATCAGCGAAGCCGATTGGACAGCATTGAATGAGGCCCATGCCATCATCTTTGGCTCACCCACTTATATGGGTATGGCTTCTTGGCAATTCAAAAAATTCGCCGATGCCACCTCCAAGCAGTGGATGAGCGGCGCGTGGAAAGACAAAGTGGCTGGTGGCTTCACCATTTCTGCCAGCCCCAGCGGCGACAAACTCTCCACCATTCAGTACTTCATCACCTTGTCCATGCAACAAGGCATGGTCTGGGTGGGTCAACCCGCCATGAATGACGGCACGATTAACCGTATCGGTTCTAACTCAGGCGTGATGGCGCAAGTTGGCCCCACCAGCCCCGCGGCTGACATTCCCCAAGGCGACTTGGACACGGCCAAAGCCTATGGCGAACGTGTGGCACATGTGGCTGCCAAACTGCACGCCTGATTCTTGGCCTGCTGCAAATCAAGCCGCTTGGTGCGAAAGTGCCAAGCGGTTTTTTTGATGAGTTGGGTTAGCATGAAGTCATGAAAATTTTGAGCATACTGCCCTGGGCAGATTGGTTGGTGCTGGCTTTTTTTATGACCATGTGGATTGGCTACGCCCAATTTGCCAGCCGATGGTCGCTCAAGCGCCCCTCCATCTTGGCCGCTACCAACCGCTTTCGCCTACGCTGGATCAAGGTGTCTTTGTCGCGTGACCCGCGGGTGCTCGATGGCATCATCACCCAAACCTTGTCCAACACGCCGGCTTTTTTTTCTTCCACCACTATTTTGATCATTGGTGGTTTACTGGCCTTGATGGGCACCACTGACAAAGCAGCTGAGTTGGTGCGTGAAATTCCTTTTTCTCAAGCCACACCCATCTTGGTTTTTGAGTTCAAGATATTGGTGATGATTGCAATTTTTGTGTATGCATTTTTCCGTTTTTCATGGTCTATGCGGCAATACACGTTTGTGGCTTTGATGATTGGCGCTTTGCCTTCGCCCGAGTTTTTTGCAGCCCAGCCAGACAAAGAAGATGATTACGCTCTTCGTGTGTCTGCCATGACAGGACTGGCCGCAGAAACATTTAACGACGGTTTGCGTGCCTACTATTTTTCATTTGCAGTGATGGGATGGTTTTTCTCGCCACTGGCCTTTGTGCTGACCTCGGTATTGATCGTAGCGATTTTGTACAACCGAGAATTCCGCTCCGATGTGCTGGGCGTGCTTAACGACGGTAATTAACGGGGCAAAAAGCTTTCAAAATTTTGCAAGCTTTGGGTTCGCCATTTTTTAGAATCGACCTATGTATGGACCCAAAAAAGTAAGTTCCAATTACCTCGCTGTTGCTGAAATCAGATTCAGTTCTGGAGTTGATATATCCAACTTCATCATGACAGCACAAGAGTATTTCAGCCAAGCCAACTACGCACAAGTGGCGGTTTTAAAAAACCAAAGCATGAAAACCGAGCAGTTCGGCGAGCAAAACATGCTGGTACCCACTGTTCAAAAAATTTATGCTTTTACCAACAGAGATGCCACCCGCCAGTTCATTTTGAACGAGCATTGTCTGGTTTTCAAAGTCACTGATTTTCAAGACTTCGACTCTTTCATGGCCTTGTTTCAAGAAGGCGTTTACCTGGTCAACAAGTTGATTCACATTGTCTCCAGTCAGCGCATGGGTTTGCGTTTGTTAAAGCGCATCATGCCCCGATCGGGATTGGGTTTGAAAGATTATTTGCAACCCAGTGAGGCCAGCTTGTTGGGCCGTTTTGGTGGCTTGTCGGGCTTCAGTCAAACCGAATTCACGCACCAATTTAATGCTATTCATTTGCTGCACAGGGTGAAGACCAGTCCACATTCAGGGCTAGAACTTCCCAAGGACATTCATTCTCAAGACATGGCTTTCAATGCCGAGGTGTTGACTTACCATGGCCCCAGTATTTTTTTGGACAGCGATGGCTTTGTTGAAAAACACCAAGACCTGAGTTTGCCAACAGTCAAAGACAACCTGAAAAATATCCACGCTATTTTGGGCTTGGCATTTCAATCATCTGTGAGTGACTTGGCCTTGAGCGAAATTGGTTTTCGCTAGGCACCGCCAAAAAATCTGCCCAATAAAGTTCTGCCACTGACCATAGAACCAGGTTGGGTGGGCATAGGTGTAGGGGCGGGCGTAGGTGTAGGCAAGGGCAGGCCACCACCCAAAGAGAAGGTGGGCAACAAACTGGGCGCCAAGGCTTTGATCAAAATCGCCACGGATGATGCGCCAGTGAGTACTTGGTAAGTGACTGGGCTTTCCATCACTTCCCTGGCAGTTGCATACATTCGATCTTCCCATTCAGCCAGCGTGTAGTCGCTTATGTTGTTGACAGGCTCC
>CANLWQ010000211.1 GCA_947494405.1 Comamonadaceae bacterium
CTCATGGGGCGCAATGTAGCAGAGCCCCTATAATTTGGCATTACCACCTCTAGGGAGACTAGGCCCTCCCCTCGCGACATGACCAAATTTGTCTTCGTCACCGGCGGTGTGGTGTCTTCCCTGGGTAAGGGAATCGCCTCAGCCTCCCTCGCTGCGATTCTTGAATCGCGAGGCCTCAAAGTCACTTTAATCAAGCTCGATCCCTACATCAATGTCGACCCCGGCACGATGTCGCCCTTCGAGCATGGCGAAGTTTTTGTCACCGAAGATGGTGCTGAAACCGATCTGGATTTGGGTCACTACGAACGCTTTATCACCACGCGCATGCGGCGCACCAACAACTTCACCACGGGGCAAATTTACAAAAGCGTGCTTGAAAAAGAGCGCCGCGGCGATTATTTGGGCATCACCGTGCAAGTCATTCCGCACATCACCAACGAAATTCAAGACTTCATCAAGCGCGGCGCTGGTGTGGGCACGCCGGATGAAGTTGAAGTGGCTATTGTTGAGATTGGCGGCACGGTCGGTGACATCGAATCCCTGCCCTTTCTGGAGGCTGTGCGCCAAATGAGCTTGCGCATGGGGCCGCACAACGCGGCTTTTGTTCACCTGAGCTATGTGCCGTGGATCGCGGCAGCGGGCGAACTCAAAACCAAGCCCACCCAGCACACCGCGCAAAAACTGCGCGAAATTGGCATACAAGCCGATGCTTTGCTGTGCCGTGCGGATCGCCCCATACCGCAAGAAGAGCGTTCCAAAATTTCCCTGTTCTCGAACGTCTCCGAATGGGGTGTGATCTCCATGTGGGATGTAGACACGATTTACAAAGTCCCCCGCATGCTGCACGAGCAAGGTTTGGATGCGCTGATTTGCGAAAAACTTCGCATCAACACAGCGCCCGCATCTTTAAAGCGTTGGGATGATTTGGTGCACGAGGTTGAGAATCCGAAGTATGAGTTGCACATCGCCATGGTCGGCAAATACGTCGACCTTTCTGACAGCTACAAATCACTCAATGAAGCTTTGCGCCATGCGGGCATTCACCACCATGCCAAAGTCAATATCGAGTACATAGACTCTGAAAGTTTGGATGCCTCCAATATTGCCCAGTTGTCGCGGTTTGACGCGATTTTGGTGCCCGGCGGCTTTGGCAAGCGTGGCGTTGAAGGCAAAATTTGTGCTGCCCGATTTGCCCGCGAGGGCAAGGTTCCTTATTTAGGTATTTGTCTTGGTATGCAAGTTGCCACCATCGAATATGCACGCCATGTGGCCGGCTTGACCCATGCCAACAGCACAGAGTTCGAGCCCGACACCCCCCACCCCGTCATCGCATTGATCACTGAGTGGAAAGACGCCGATGGCAAGGTGCAAACCCGCAACCTCAACTCCGATCTGGGCGGCACCATGCGCCTGGGCGACCAAACCTCGAATGTGGCGCCCCATACCTTGGCGCATCAGGTCTATGGCGACCAAGTGTGCGAACGCCATCGCCACCGTTATGAGGCCAATGTGAATTACCTAGACCAATTGCGCCAAGCGGGTCTGGTCATCTCCGCTTTGACACAACGCGAGCAATTGACTGAAATTGTGGAGCTGCCTCAGAATGTCCACCCTTGGTATATGGGCGTGCAATTCCACCCCGAGTTCAAGTCCACCCCTTGGGACAGTCATCCTTTGTTTATTGCGTTTATCCAAGCCGCATTGAGCTACCACAGCGAGCGCAAGCAATTGAAAGTGGTGGCATGAAACTCTGCGGGTTTGATGTGGGCCTAGACCAGCCTTTTTTCCTGATTGCAGGCACTTGCTCTATTGAGAGTTTGGAGATGTCTATTGAGGTTGCTGGTCAACTCAAAGATGTTTGCATGGCGCTTGGCATCCCTCTCATTTACAAAGGCTCTTTTGACAAAGCCAACCGCTCCTCCGGCAGCACGCAACGGGGTTTGGGATTGGATGCGGGATTGAAAATTTTGAGTGAAGTACGCCGCCAGTTGCACATACCGGTACTGACCGATGTGCATGATGAATCCCAAATCAAAGCGGTGGCCAGCGTGGTTGATGTCTTGCAAACCCCGGCTTTTCTTTGCCGACAAACCGATTTCATACGAGCAGTCGCGCAGTCTGGCAAACCCGTCAATATCAAAAAAGGGCAATTTCTCGCGCCTTGGGACATGGCCAACGTGATCGACAAAGCCCGCGCTGCTGCGCGTGAAGTCGGTTTGGCCGAAGACAACTTCTTGGCCTGCGAACGCGGCGTGAGCTTTGGCTACAACAATTTGGTGGCTGACATGACCAGTTTGGCCGAGATGCGCAAAACGGGCGCGCCCGTGGTGTTTGATGTGACCCACTCGGTGCAAAAACCGGGCGGCCAAGGCACCAGCAGTGGCGGCGCAAGGGAAATGGTGCCCGTGCTGGCGCGGGCTGGCGTGGCCGCTGGCGTGGCGGGTCTTTTCATGGAAACCCATCCCAAGCCTCATGAGGCTTGGTCGGATGGCCCCAACGCTGTGCCTTTGAAACACATGAAAGCTTTGCTTGAGAGCTTGGTCGCCATTGACCAAACCATCAAGCAAGGCCCGCTTCTTGAGAACCATTTTTCCATTTGATTTTTAACCTGCAGACTTTGTGAGTCTGCGCCTAGCTCTATTGAAGAAAGTCAGAACATGAGTGCAATCGTCGACATTGTTGGCCGTGAGATTTTAGATAGCCGTGGCAACCCCACAGTAGAGTGCGATGTGTTGTTGGAGAGCGGCATCATGGGCCGTGCGGCGGTGCCCTCAGGCGCCTCCACCGGCAGTCGCGAAGCCATGGAGTTGCGTGATGAGGATCCCGCACGTTACGGCGGCAAAGGTGTGCTTAAAGCGGTAGAGCATGTGAATAACGAGCTCACCCAAGCGGTGATTGGCCTGGACGCCAGCGATCAGGCTTTTCTCGATCACACCATGATCGAACGCGACGGCACAGACAACAAAGCCCGTTTAGGTGCGAATGCCATTTTGGCCGTGTCCATGGCAGTGGCTAGGGCTGCTGCCGAAGAGTCGGGGCTTCCGCTGTACCGCTATTTCGGCGGCATGGGGCGCATGCAAATGCCTGTTCCCATGATGAATGTGATCAATGGCGGCGCACACGCCAATAACAACCTTGACCTGCAAGAGTTAATGATCATTCCCGTGGGCGCACCGAATTTTCGCGAAGCCTTGCGCTACGGCGCTGAAGTGTTTCATGCCTTGAAGAAAATCATGAGTGACAAAGGCATGAGTACCGCCGTGGGTGATGAAGGCGGCTTTGCCCCGAATGTGCCTGGCCATGAAGCAGCCATTCAAATGATTTTGGACGCCATCGACAAAGCCGGCTTCACCGCTGGTGAGCAAATTGTGCTGGGCTTGGATTGCGCAGCCAGCGAGTTTTACAAAGACGGTAAATACCATTTAAGCGGCGAAGGCTTGGTGCTTGATGCGGGTCAATGGACAGACAAATTGGCTACTTGGGCAGACAAATACCCCATCATCAGCATTGAAGACGGCATGGCCGAAGGTGACTGGGACGGCTGGAAAATCTTGAGTGATCGCTTGAATAAAAAAGTGCAATTGGTGGGAGACGATTTGTTTGTCACCAACACCAAAATTTTGCAAGAAGGCATAGACAAGGGTATTGCCAACTCCATCCTCATCAAGATCAACCAAATTGGTACTTTGAGCGAGACCTTTGCCGCCATCGAAATGGCCAAGCGCGCAGGCTATACCGCCGTCATCAGCCACCGCTCGGGCGAGACCGAAGACTCCACCATTGCCGACATCGCAGTGGGCACCAATGCCGGCCAAATCAAAACCGGCTCACTCAGTCGCTCCGACCGAAT
This sequence comes from Comamonadaceae bacterium, assembly GCA_947494405.1. Taxonomy (GTDB): domain Bacteria; phylum Pseudomonadota; class Gammaproteobacteria; order Burkholderiales; family Burkholderiaceae_C; genus Limnohabitans. The sequence continues at coordinate 3,851 of CANLWQ010000211.1, forward strand.
GGCCAAATACAACCAGCTATTGCGTATAGAAGAAGATCTCGGTAGCATCGCCACCTA
>CANLWQ010000212.1 GCA_947494405.1 Comamonadaceae bacterium
TATCTTTAGTTGCTGCTTGCCTGCGCGCGCGTGGTGCAAAATGTGCCTCTAGGAAAAAATCCTCCCCAACCCATGCAAGTCACCCGACGAAAACGCTGCCAAACCCGCACCAGGCCTAGGAAAAAAGCCTGTGTTTACGGTGCGCGCGTGTCGCGGGGCAACAATCGGGGGTATGTGGGGGGGAATCCGGTGAGCTATAGCGACCCCTTAGGGCTGTGGCGAAATCCATCTGACATTTACGACGACGCGACGCGTGATGCTCGAAGGTCCGGACTGCCTGGTCCACACAATGGTCCGCAAGACGCCTATCGCCACTGCCTTGCAAGTTGTGAAATGGCCAGAGAAAACACCGAGGCGGTGGCTCAATGCCTTGGATGGGCCAATGAAAAGAGAGGTGATTGGTGGCGAAATCAGCAGCGTGGTGAGCGCCAGATGGACGATTTCAACAATTCGCGTGGATTCCAATTTGGACGTAGCGCGCAAAGCTATCAGTCTTGCCAAAACTACTGCATGGGCGCTGCGACATCGGGCGGCTTAAGGACGTATACGCCAGGGGCGACACCCGGCTACTGGTACTGAAATGCAGCGCCGCATCATTAGCCTTGCATGGGCGTTTGTCGTTGTCGGCTGCGTGCTGGGATGTCGTGAGGGATTTAACTCCAGCGATGCCATGCTGCCGGCGCAGCCAACCCCTTTGATGGAGGGTTTTAATAGCCGTCAAAAAGCCGCCGAAGTCGAAAATGCTTTGCGCCGTGAAGGGCATACCGTCACAGTCCTGGAAGAGGGGGCAAGTAACGCGGCGAAGTCAAAGGCCCGCACGCCACTGTCTGTTCGCATGCTACGCGTATCGTCATTCAAGCTTTGGGGTCTGGTCGGGGATCTTCGACTTGAATTTATTGATGGTGAGCTTGCATCGACATGGTTCTACCCTCGTGATTCTGCACAGTGTGACGCAGAGATAAAAAAGCGCGGTATGAGCGTTGAGCCATCTCACCCATTGCGCCTGCATGCCGCAACGGAACTGCGTTCAGATGTTGATTTTTCAGGCGCCAAATATTGGGCTTGGGAGGACGTAAATCTTCGCCAAAAAGTGGAGCGGTGGATCAAGCAGAACGCATGAGCGGAGGCATTCGTTCTGGTCGCTCAACCCCTCAGCAAAAGGGGCCCGGCTCGGATTAAATCCGAGGCCGCCACTGCACACCCCATAGGCGTCAACGCCCGCTTTCCTCTCTCTTAACTCAAACAAAAAAAGCCACCTGCAACCCCTGCCAGCCGTACATGGACGCCCCCGGTTTGCCAAGCTTTCAATTCATGATGCCGCGAAGGTAAAGATTGCACCCGTACATTCGGACTTTTGGTGTGACTTTTGGTCACTGTCCCTGATGGGATTTGCTGACCGACGGCTCAATCGCTAAGACGCACTCGAAGTGCTGCAGCTGAGGCGAGCTTTGTCGGTCACGGTCTGACCTGTTGTGCCATCACTTCATGATCGCTTGAAGCAATCGGTGGTAATACTCCCTGTCTCGTTTATCGGATTGCGTAGGCTTTAACTTCTTAGCCGCCTACGCTGCGCATGCAACACCATAGCCGGGTTGATACTCCCTGCCGTGCGCCAGCAAGGCCCACACGGTGCGCGCATTTTTGTTAGCCAACGCCACTGCAGCCACGTTGGCATTGCGTCTGGCCAGCAGCTTGTGCAACCATCCCTCCTTATCGGGCTTGGCCTGTGCCGCCCGAATGACCGCACGCGCACCATGAATGAGCAATGTTCGCAAATACGTGTCGCCACGCTTGCTCATGCCCAACAACATATTCTTGCCGCCGCTGGAATGTTGCCTGGGTACCAAACCCAGCCAGGCAGCCACTTGCCGCCCGCTGTCAAAGTTCTTTGCATCGCCCAGCGAAGCCACCAGAGCGCTGGCCGTGATCGGACCGATTCCCGGAATCTTCTGTAGCTTGACACTGGTCGCACTAGCACGGTGCCAAGCCACCACCTGCGCCTGCATTTCGTCGACTTGGGCATCCAGCTCCTTCAAATGATCCATCAGTCGGTCAATCAACAACCGAAACGAACCGGGCAGCTCGTTGCTGGCATCCTCAATCAACTCGGGCACACGCTTAGCGACGTTGACGATGCCCACCGGGATGATCAAGCCAAATTCACTGAGCAGCCCGCGAATCTGGTTGGCCTGCGCGGTGCGCGCCTTCACAAAGCCTTGGCGCACACGGTGCAGCGCCAGCACCGCTTGCTGTTCGACGTTCTTGACCGGAACAAAGCGCATATTGGGGCGGCGCACGGCCTCACAAATCGCCTCTGCATCAGCTGCATCGTTCTTGTTGGTCTTCACGTAAGGCTTGACGAATTGGGGTGCCATCAGTTTGACGGTGTGGCCAAAGCTCTGGAGCTTGCGTGCCCAGTGGTGGGCGCTGCCGCAGGCCTCCACGCCAATCAGACAAGGTGGCAGATTGGCAAAAAACGACGCCATCTGATCGCGTTTGAGTTGCTTCTTGAGCACAGTCTTGCCGTGCTCATCCACGCCATGCACCTGGAACACATTTTTAGCCAGGTCGATTCCCGCTGTAGTAATCTTCATGTCGGACGCTCCTTCTCAGTTCAAGTGGTTGATAGACATCTCCACTTTGGCATATCACGATGCCGTTAGAGGTGGGGGCGTCCATCCCATTGCTAAAGCTGTGGGGTTCGGGTGGCTTCTCTTTTTAGCTGCTGGGTAGCTGCTCAGCGCGCCATCTCGATCAGCTCAATATCCTTCCTGAGCAAATCATTAATCAGCGCCGAGAAGTCCACCCCCTTGGCGCTGGCCAGCGCGGCCAGCGTGGCCTGCACCTTCTGATCCAGGTACACAGGCACATTCAATTGCGCGCTGGCCCGGTAGAACTGCCCGCGCTTGGCTCCCGCAAAATCGATCTCTGCGGGCATATCGTCGTCATCGTCAATGGGTGTGGTTTGTGCGTTCATGGTGTTCACCTTAACGGTTGAATTTAACGGGGTTCATTCTCATACTGCTGGCGTTCGCGCTTGGTGGCATCGCGCGCGGAAATGATGCGCACCCGCACATGGATAGGCCCGGTGTGCTGGTAGGTGTGCGACACCGCTAGCAGCTTGCCATCGCTGGAGTTGCCCAGCGTAAACCAACGCTCCTCGGACTCGCTGTGCGCGGCATCGAACGTGGTCAGGGCCAGGGCATCGAGCAGCACGGTGGCCGCCTGCACGAACGTAACCCCATGCTTGGCGACATTGGACTGCGCCTTGACGGGGTCCCATGTGGTATCGAGTTGTACCGCGTTGCTCATGCACTCATTCCTTTAGCTGCGCTCACCGTGCCAGCGCTTGTAAATGTTTCTTGGTCAGGAAGGCATCCAGCAGCCGTTTGACGACATGCTTGTCGTCATCGGACAGCCGCTCTACCTCGTGGAACTGTTGCAGCAGCTCGTGGTCTTCAAACCGGGCCTTGGCCGCTTCATCAGCGGCACCTTCGAGCAAATAGTCACCAGTGACCCCCAGCACATCGGCCAGGCGCTTGAGCGTATCGCCCGATGGCCGCGAGGCACCGCGCTCATAGCGCCCTATGTGTGTGTAGTGCAAACCGGCGAGCTTGCCCAGCTCGGTCTGTGACAAATCCTTTTGCTTGCGCAGCTCACGCAGGCGCTTTGCAAAACCTTCCAGCATCTCAGTCATATCCAGCACTCCAACCGCCAAAGCGGCATTGTTTGGAGTGATGTTGCCGGATTTAGCGCCTGAAATCCATGCCTTGATGCTCGAAGCTGCGGTGTTCATGCTTGACATGATAAAGCATGCTGGCTACAGTATCAAGCACCCATGCTTCATGGAGA
>CANLWQ010000213.1 GCA_947494405.1 Comamonadaceae bacterium
GCAGATTTTTCACCCATGCGCTCTAAGCTGGCCAAATGGCTAAAGCCCAGTTTGTAGACATCGGCCAAAGTCTTGACCAGACCAGAGTCCACCAACTGATCAACCAGCTTCTCGCCCAAATCCTCAATTTCCACGGCTCGGCGATGGGCGAAATGCAAAATGGCTTGCTTTTGCTGGGCGCTGCAAAAAAGCCCACCGGTGCAACGGTAGTCGGCCTCACCCTCCTCGCGCACGGCTTGACTGGCGCACACGGGGCAATGTCTTGGCATGGTGAACACCGCCGCCTCGGTCAGCCTTTTCTCCATCAAGACAGAAACCACTTCGGGAATCACGTCGCCTGCTCTGCGCACCACCACCGTGTCGCCCACCCGCACGTCTTTGCGCCGCGCTTCATCTTCGTTGTGCAAAGTGGCATTGGTCACCGTCACGCCGCCGACAAACACGGGGGCCAGTTTGGCCACTGGCGTGAGCTTACCGGTGCGCCCGACTTGAATGTCGATAGCCAGCACCGTGGTCAACTCTTCTTGCGCGGGAAATTTATGCGCCACCGCCCACCGCGGCTCGCGGCTGACCATGCCCATCAGGGCTTGTTGGTCTATGCGGTTGACTTTGTAAACCACACCATCAATGTCAAAAGGCAATTGATCGCGCAGCTTGGCTATGTGCTGATGAAATTGCACCAATCCTTGCGCGCCACTCACGGTTTGGGTTTGTTCGGCCACCGCAAAGCCCCAGGCTTTGAGGCGTTGCAGCACTTCGGCTTGCGAGCCATAGGCTTGTAAACCCCACAAAGTGGCTTCCAAGGGCGTGAGCGCTTGTTGGGTTGGCGGGTGAAAGTGCAAGGCGTAAGCAAAAAAACTCAAAGGCCTTTGCGCGGCAATTTGCGGGTCGAGTTGACGCACCGCACCGGCTGCGGCGTTGCGCGGATTGACAAAGGTTTTCTCGTTTTTGATACCCGCCGCTATGCGTTGGCGTTGGCGTTCATTCAAGGCTTCAAAATCATCGCGGCGCATGTAAATTTCACCGCGCACTTCCACATCTGGCGGGGCTTGGGGCGAGAGCCGCAGCGGGATTTGCCCAATCGTGCGGATATTGTGGGTCACGTCTTCGCCGGTTTCACCGTCGCCTCGGGTGGCCGCTTGCACCAACACATGGTTGCTGTAGCGCAAGCTGATCGCCAAGCCATCAAATTTCAATTCGGCCACATAAGCCACAGCCCCGTCGCTTTCGCTGAGTTGCAGTTGCTTGCGCACTCTTTGGTCAAAAGTCACAGCGCCTTGGTCGCTGATGTCAGTTTCGGTGTGGATGCTGAGCATGGGCACACGGTGGGCCACGCTGGTAAACATGTCGACTGCCGCGCCGCCTACACGCTGGGTCGGTGAGTCGGGGGTGAGCAGTGTGGGGTCAGCCGCTTCTAAGGCTTGCAGCTCTTTGAACAGCCGGTCGTATTCGGCGTCGGGGATGCTGGGCGCATCCAGCACGTAATAGCTGTGGGCATGCTGATTCAACAGTTGCCGCAGTTGAGCCGCGCGGTCTTGCATCAAGGCCTAGCTGAACAAACGGCGCGCTTGCAAAGAGCCCGCCGCCAAGTCTCTGCCGGCCAAGGCTTGGTAAAGACTTTTCAAATCGTTATCGATGATTTGAATAGACGCGTCTGACAGGGTGTGACCATTGTCATCGGTGATTTGACCGTCCATGGCTTGCGCCAAGGCTTGGGCAGCTTCGCACAAACGCGAAAAACCCTGCTCGGCAGGCGCTACCTGCGGCACATCCAAACTGATGCTGATGCTGCGCAAAGCCGATTGGTTAGGGTCTTCGGCCATGGCGGCGCGGGCATCAAAACTCAAGACCAGCACTGGAGGCGAACCCGCAGAAGATGCGGCAATCACCATGCGCCCAGGAATCACACCGGGTACAAAACCTATGCGGGCCGCTTGTTGCTGCACATAGCCCGGGCTCCATGCGGCTTTGCGAGAGGCAATCGTGAAGCTGAGTTGCGCATCATGCGAGGCGGCAAACTGATCGAGTTCTCTGGCATGCGCCACAGCCTCGGTCATGTCGGGCAGCTCGGGCGTGACGCCAAAAGTATCCGCAAAGGTTTGCGCTTTGACGATGAATTCCGAAAACTCAATATCGTTCAATGGGCCTTGTCGGTTAGCCACTTGAATGCCTGCTTGAAAAGCGCTGTAGAAAAAACCGGCTTGCAAGTTTTGCCATTCACCGGTGTCAGCGTTCAAGCCCTCCACAATGAAAAGCTTGTTACCCACTCTGCGCACCGGTGGCAGCGCAGCCAACGCGGCTTCACCCGACACCGGCGTGTCCAACTCCATGCTGGCGATGACGTCGATCAACGGATCAAGCTGGCCGCGCTGATCAGGCTGAGGAAGCTCATGCGATATATCTGGAAAGCCCATGGCGCTGTCCGAGTCGCTCGCTGAAGTGCTGTCTGGCAAATTGTTGGTGCCGCTCAAAGCATCCAGCTCTTCGCTGGTCAGCAAAGGCTCTGCTTGCTTAGGCAAATTCTGCCTTGCAGCCCATGTGTTGTAAGCCACCAAAACCACCAACACCACGCCGCCCACAATGGCCAGCCAAATTTGCAAATTGCTCATAGATTGATCGCCGGCTCGACCAAGCTCACAGCCGACTCCATGTCAACCGCCACTATGCGTGACACACCTTGCTCTTGCATGGTCACGCCAATCAGTTGTTCAGCCATTTCCATGGCGAGTTTGTTGTGCGAGATATACAAAAACTGGGTCTCAGCCGACATGCGGGTGACCAGCTTGGCATAGCGTTCGGTGTTGGCATCATCCAAGGGCGCATCCACCTCATCTAGCAAGCAAAACGGCGCGGGATTGAGCTGAAAAATAGCAAACACCAAGGCTATGGCTGTCAGGGCCTTCTCGCCACCCGAGAGCAAATAAATGGTTTGGTTTTTCTTGCCCGGGGGTTGTGCCATGACTTGCACACCGGCGTCCAAAATTTCGTCACCAGTCATCACCAACTTGGCATTGCCCCCGCCAAAAAGCTCGGGGAACATTCGCCCAAAATGCTGGTTCACCGTTTCGAAAGTGTCACCCAACAATTGACGCGTTTCGCCATCGATTTTGCGAATCGCGTCTTCCAGTGTGGTGATGGCTTCGTTCAAATCGGCAGACTGGGTGTCCAAAAAGATTTTGCGTTCACGCGCCGTTCCCAGCTCTTCCAAGGCGGCCAAATTGACAGCGCCCAGGGCTTGAATATCGCGTTGAAGATGGTCGATTTCTGAGGACAAGCCAGCCAGTTTGACGTTTTGGCTCTCAATTGTTGCAGCCAGCACGTCCAGATCGGTTTGCGCGTCTTGCAGCAGCTGGTCGTATTGTTCAAAGCCCAAACGCGCCGCTTGCGATTTGAGTTGCAGATCGACAATGCGTTGGCGCAGGGGTTCCAGCAAATGCTCGGTCTTGAGTCGCTCTTCATTGCTGGCACGCAAGCGGTTGGTCAAGTCATCGTATTCATTGCGCTTGGCGGCCAGCAGAGTTTCACGCTCAACTTGCAATGCCAAGGCATCTTGCAAACCCGCACGCGCTGTGGTGTCGCTGAGCAAATTGAGTTCTTCTTGTTGTTTGCCATGCTCAGCATTCAAGTTGTTCATTTGCTGCGCCGCTGTGTCTTGGGTGCGCTGCAACTCTTGTTGACGCGCTTGCAACCCACGCACTTGAAACTCGGCTTCTTGGCATTGCTTGTCGGTTTGCAACAGTGTTTCGCGCAAGGCTTGAAAGGATTTTTCCTGTATCAGTTGAGTGTCTTGCAATTGTGCGTGGCGCTCTTGGGTTTGCCCAAGCTGC
>CANLWQ010000214.1 GCA_947494405.1 Comamonadaceae bacterium
AGCAGTTGTGCAACTTCGGCTTGGAATGCGTGTTTTTGGGTGGTCATAGGGTGATAGCAGTAAAAGTGAAATCAAGAAAAAGCGCCAGACTTTGGCTGACGCAGCTTGTTTTTTATATAGGGTGCTGGGCTAGGCTTTTCAAGTCCCTAAAACACCTCACCCGCGGCCAAATACCGCCACTGGCCCACAGGCAACTGCCCCAGCAACACACGGCCTATGCGCACCCGCTTCAAGCCCACCACAGACAGGCCCACCAGCTCGCACATGCGGCGAATTTGCCGCTTTTTGCCTTCTTTTAAAACAAATCTCAGTTGCTCGGGGTTTTGCCATTCAACAAGGGCGGGCCTCAAGGCTTGGCCGTCGAGTGACAAGCCGTGGCACAGCTTGGCCAGTTGGTCGGCGGGAAACAAGGCCTGCACATCGGTTTGCACTTCGCCAGCGGGTAAGCGCCCGTACTGCACGCGCACCAAATACTCTTTTTCTACCTGAGAATCATCGCCAATCAGTTGGCGCGCCACGCGCCCGTCTTGGGTCAACACCAGCAAGCCTATAGAGTCGATATCTAAGCGGCCGGCGGGTGCCAAGCCCATGCGTTGGCGCGGCACAAAACGGGTAGGTAGGCGGTCGTCGCGCCAGCGGTTGCCGGCTTCAATCAGATTGATGGCGGGGGTGTGACCATCCTCGGCTTGGCCGCTCACATAGCCCATGGGCTTGTTCAAAATAATGGTGACTTGTTTGTCTTGCTGGCCGCGCGCGAGTTTGTCTATCTCTATGCGGTCCATGGGGCTGACGGGTTTGCCCAGAACGGCAACTTCACCGTTGACCTTGACCCAGCCCTTGGCAATCCAGTCGTCGGCTTCGCGGCGTGAGCACAGGCCGAGTGCGGCCATGCGTTTGTTCAGTCGAGATGTTGTGTCGTTCATGGGATGTCGAGTGTATGGCTACGCAAGGCGGCAAGGTTGAGCACCCGCACGCCGCCATACGACACTTTGATCCAGCCTTGGGCCACCAAGCTTTGCAAAGCCATATTCACCCGCTGGCGCGACAAGCCCACCAAATACGCCAACTCTTGCTGGGTGATGTGCAGCACCTCGCCCACGCCGGGGAACAAAATAGGGTTGAAGAGCGCAGCCAGACTGCGAGCCACGCGTATATCGGGGTTGGTCATGCGGTCAATTTCTCGCGCAGCAATAAATTGACCCAAGCGTTCATTCAGCTGATTCATCACAAAACGGTTAAAGCCAATCGACTGCTCTAGCAAACGGTAAAAACTGTCTATGGGCAAACCCGCCACCACGCTGGGGCGCAGTGCTTGCACGTTGTAGCGGTAAGGCTCGCGCTTGATCACCGTGCCCTCGCCAAACCAACCGCCGGCCGACACACCTGCATAGGTGAAGCTGTCGCCTTGGTCGTTGTCTGCGCTCATTTTCAACAAGCCTTGCACCACACCAAACCAATAGGTGGGCGCTTTGCCAATGCGACACACGCTGTCGCCGGTCAAAGCGTCGACAACCACAATTTGTGCGCTGACCCATGCTTGTTCATCAGGCTGCAACACCTTGAGCCAAGGAATGCTGGTGAGCTCGCTGGCGTTGGGTGGGCGGCGGCGTTGGTGAAGGCTTAAATCGTTTTTCATTAAAAGCGGGCTGTGCAATCCATAAGGGCTTTCCCTTAATTGTCATCGGCAAGACAAAAAAGCGTCAAAGTCGCGCCTAATATACGCTCCCTGTTATGAACACGACTTTCCCCCGATTAATGTTGGACCATGCCGCGCGCCGGCCCATGGCAACTGCTTTGCGCGAAAAAGAATACGGCATTTGGCAAAGCCTCTCATGGCAAGCCTTGGCCGAGATGGTCAAAGACTTGGCTTGCGGTCTTCACCTTGCTGGCTTGCAACGCGGCGAGCATGTGATTGTGGTGGGGGCGAACAGGCCGCGCTTGTACGCCAGCATGTTGGCGGTGCAAAGCTTGGGTGCGATTGCGGTGCCGCTGTACCAAGACGCGGTGGCTACCGAATATGTGTTCCCCATCAACAACGCCGATGTGCGTTTTGCGGTGGTGGAAAACCAAGAGCAGGTCGATAAATTGCTGGAAATTCGCCCTGATTGCGCGGGCTTGGCGCATATTTATTTTGACGACCCGCGAGGTTTGCGCAATTACCAGCAAGCCGGTTTGCTCAGTTTGGCAGACGTGCAAAAGCAAGGCCAGCAGTTTGCCAAGCAAAACCCAGCGTTTTTTGACAAAGAAGTGGCCAGCAACCAAGCCGACGATGTGGCTGCCATGTTTTTCACGTCTGGCACCACAGGCAACCCCAAGGGCGTGGTGCATACCCACCGCAGCTTGCTAGACCGCGCCAAAGCAGGCGCCGACTTCGATCATTTGACAGAAAACGAAGAGGTCTTGGCCTATATGCCGCCGGCCTGGATTGGTCAAAATATTTTCAGCTACGCGCAGTGGTTGTGCTGTGGCTATGTGGTGAACTGCCCCGAGTCAGCCGCCACGGTGAATATCGACTTGAAAGAAATTGGTCCTACCTATTACTTCGCGCCGCCGCGTGTGTTTGAAGGCATGCTCACCACGGTGATGATTCGCATGGAAGACGCAAGCGCTCCCAAGCGCGCCATGTTTGCCTACTTCATGGATGTGGCCAGACGCTATGGTTCTGCGCGCAGAGATGGCCAATCGATTGGATTGATGGGGCAACTGCTTTACGGCCTGGGCAATCTGCTGGTCTATGGCCCTTTGCGTAACAACTTAGGCTTCTCGCGTGTACGTGTGGCTTACACCGCAGGTGAGGCGATAGGTCCCGACTTGTTCAATTTTTACCGCGCCATTGGCATCAACTTGAAGCAGTTGTATGGCTCCACCGAAACCGCCGTGTTTGTGTGTTTGCAGCCCGACACCCAAGCGCGTGCAGATACCGTGGGCGTGCCTTGCGCGGGTGTGCAAATCATGGTGGCAGACAACGGCGAGGTGTTGGTCAAGTCTGCGGGCTTGCTTAAAGGCTATTACAAAAACCCCGAGGCCACTGCCGAAGTGCTGACGGCCGATGGTTGGTACAAAACCAATGACGCAGGGTTTATTGACAACCAAGGGCATTTGAAAATCATAGACCGCGTCAAAGATGTGGGGCGCATACAAGGCGGCAGCAATGACGGCGCCATGTTTGCGCCTAAGTATGTGGAAAACAAGCTGAAGTTTTTTCCTCATATCAAAGAAGTGGTGGCTTATGGCGACGGGCGCGACAAAGTGTGCGTGATGCTCAATATCGATTTTGAAGCTGTGGCCAACTGGGCCGAGCGACGCAATTTGCCGTATGCGGGCTACACCGATTTGGCACAAAAAACCGAGGTCTACCAGCTCATGCTTGAGTGCGTGGAAAAGGTCAATGCCGACTTATCTTGCGACGCCTTGTTGGCTGGCAGTCAAATCAGTCGCTTTCTTGTGCTGCATAAAGAGTTGGACGCGGATGACGGCGAACTCACCCGCACCAACAAAGTTCGGCGCGGCTTTATCGCTGACAAATATTCGGTGTTGGTGGATGCTTTGTACCAAGGTTTGGAGCAGCAGTTCATTGAAACAGCGGTCAAGTTTGAAGACGGACGCAGCGGCAGTGTCAGCGCCCATTTGCGTTTGATGGATGCGCGCACCTACGCGCCTGTGGAGCGTGCCGCATGAGCAAAATCATTGGCGACGTGATTTTGGATGTGCACAACATCTCGCTGAGTTTTGGCGGCGTCAAAGCGTTATCTGACATCAGCTTCAATGTGCGCGAGC
>CANLWQ010000215.1 GCA_947494405.1 Comamonadaceae bacterium
CACCGCTGAGGTTTTTTCGTCGTTTTCGCGGTCCAAGTCTTCGTCGGCAATGGCGTACACGCGGGCATGGCCTTCCACCTCGATGAACATGCGGTCTTCCACACCGATGAGGCGCGCCAACTCGCGTTTACGCTCGTTGACATCCGGGTATTCGATGAGCATGGTGGCCTTCCAGTTGCTGCCTTCTGGCACCAAGGGGGCATAGGCGTCTATCTCTTGTTGGATACCTTCTTCTTCGAAGATTTTTTCAATCCGCAGCATCTCTTGGATTTGGTAGCGAATCGTGGTTTCGCTTTCAAACTGCAAAGTGATGTGGTCGCCTAAATGCACCGATCGCAATTTGCGGTGCGCCAGTACCTCGGCCTTGTGGGTCTTGCGGAATTTGCTGTAAGCCTCAAGGCTCATCAGGTTGTCAGAGGTGATGTGTCCCGTCAGTTGCATGTCTTGCTTTCAATGAATTGGAATCTGACCCCGATTATTTCAGGCCGTAGGCTTTGGCCACGAGGCTGATGGGGTGTTGGAGTTCGGGTACGGCTTGGCCGCTGACCTCAAAGCCTTGGGCAATGTGGTGGCCACCCAAGGGGCAGTCGGAGCTGATGTAGTCGGGCTTGCTGCCGTCTTTCATGGTGGCCATGGCCTTAACCACAGGCTTGCCAATCTTCATGGCGTAAGCATGGGTGGCTTTTTTCACGCCATAGGTGCCAGCATGTCCCGAGCAACGCTCTATGGTGTTGATGGTGGTGTCTGGAATCATCTTGAGCATTTCTTCGGTTTTCTTGCCAATGTTTTGTACCCGACCATGACAGGGGATTTGGTAGCTGACATTGCCCAAGCTCTCAGGGAATTCGGTTTTCAACAAGCCATCGCGCTTGCGCGCCATCAGGTATTCAAACGGGTCCCACATATGCTCTTTGACCAACTGGGTTTCAGCATCGTTGGGGTACATCAGCGGCAACTCTTGCTTGAACATCAAGGTGCATGAAGGCACTGCGCTCAAAATCGCATAGCCCTCGCGTGCGTATTTGGCGAGTATGGGGATATTGATTTGCTTGTTCTCGTCCACCGACTGCAAGTCGCCCAATTCCAGTTTGGGCATGCCGCAGCATTTTTCCTTGGACACCAACTCATAAGGGATGTCGTTGTGGTCGAGGATTTTGAGCAAATCCATGCCAATGCCTGGCTCGTTGTAGTTGACGTAGCAAGTGGCATAAATCACCACCTTGCCCGGTGTTTTCTCGCCATTCACCACCTTGCTGGTCTTGGCCTTAGGTGCCTGGCTGCGGAATTTGGTGGTGGCCAATTCGGGCAACCAGGCGTCTTTGTCCACGCCCAAAGCCGACTCCATCACAGAGCGTGCCATCTTGGTTTTGTTGATCGCATTGACTGCTTGAACGACGACAGGGATACCGGCAAACTGACCATGCACATCGGTAGAGGCCAACAATTTTTCACCTGTGGTCACATCACCTTTTTGAAACTTGATGGCCTTGGCCCTGAGCATGGTGTGGGGGAAATCCAAGTTCCACTCATGGGGTGGCACGTAAGGGCATTTGGTCAAATAGCACAGGTCACATAAATAGCACTGGTCAACCACTTTCCAGTAATCTTTTTTGTCCACGCCATCCAACTCTAGCGTGGGGCTTTCATCCACCAAGTCGAACAGGGTGGGAAACGATCCGCACAAACTCACGCAGCGGCGACAGCCATGGCAAATATCAAAGATGCGCTCCATCTCGGTGAGACAGGCTTCTTCGTTATAGAAGTCGGGGTTGAGCCAATCCAAGGGATGGCGTGTAGGGGCTTCTAAGTTGCCTTCGCGTGACATGCTGTGTTCCTTAAAAAAAGGGGCGCTGAGCCATATCCGCCCAACGCCCTGCTTTCAATACTGAGAAAAGATCAATCGACCAATTCGGCCAATGCTTTGGCGTAACGGTTGGCGTGTGAACGCTCAGCCTTGGCCAAAGTTTCAAACCAGTCGGCGATTTCGTCGTGGCCTTCGTCGCGTGCGGTTTTGGCCATGCCTGGGTACATATCGGTGTACTCATGGGTTTCGCCTGCTACTGCAGCTTTTAGGTTGTCACGGGTGGCACCAATAGGCAAGCCCGTAGCGGGGTCGCCGCACTGCTCAAGCCATTCCAAATGACCATGGGCATGACCGGTCTCGCCTTCGGCGGTAGAACGGAACAGTGCTGCCACATCATTTTGGCCTTCGATATCGGCCTTGTTTGCGAAATACAGGTATCGACGATTGGCCTGAGACTCGCCTGCGAAGGCGGCCTTCAGGTTTTCTTCTGTCTTAGAGCCTTTAAGAGCTGACATGAGGAATCTCCTTGGGTTGATAAAAAAGCTTTGATTGTGATACCAAAGGCTGCTTAAGAGTAACTTGTCAATATGAAAAGTCCAATCAGATGTTTCAATCTACACTATTGAGCAAGGCTATCAACCCTCCATTTCCCCAACAATTAATTGGGGTCAGACCCCAATTATTGAATGAACGCTGTGATGAAAATTGATTTTGTGTCCGATATCGCCTGTCCTTGGTGTGCTGTGGGCTTAGTTGCGCTAGAACAAGCCTTGGAAGAATTAAAGGACGAGGTGAAAGCCGATATTCATTTCCAGCCTTTTGAACTCAACCCTCAAATGCCCCCGGGCGGCGAAGATTTGGCAGAGCATTTGGGTAAGAAATACGGCTCCACGCCTGAGCAACAAGCGCAGATGTACCAAAACATCAAAGCGCGAGGCGCTGAAGTCGGCTTTGAATTTCACCCCACAGGCCGAGGCCGCATCTTCAATACGTTTGATGCGCACCGCTTGCTGCACTGGGCCGAGGTTGAGGGTTTGGCTGGCGATCAAATTCAACTGAAAAAAGCTATGCTGCAAGCCTATCAAGGACGAGGCGAAGTGATCGAGTCGCATGAAGTGTTGCTTGATATCGTCAAGCAAATAGGTATGGACGTGAGTGCGGCAAAAGTCGTGCTGGAAAGCCAAACCTTTGCGCAAGAAGTACGTGAGAAAGAAAACTTCTACACACGTGCTGGCATCCATTCTGTGCCGGCCGTCATCATCAATGACAAACACCTCATCTCTGGGGGTCAACCGGCAGAGGTGTTTGCCAATGCTTTGCGACAAATCGCCGCTGCACAAGTCTGACCACGCCCAAGTCTGTCACAGAAGAACGCACCGCTAAAATCTGCTTCTTTTTATTTGAACTACCACGCTTATAAATCAGCGTGTCAAACCCACATCCCTATGAGTAACGCCCCCGCGCAACCCAGCTTAGACAGCCTTTCAAAGTCTTTTGAACCCGCCGCTCTCGAGGCCCACTGGGGCCCTGAGTGGGAAAAGCGCGGTTACGGCGTGGCAGGTTTTCGCGGTACGGGTCAGCCATTAACAGACCAACCCGCATTCGCTATTCAACTGCCGCCACCCAATGTGACAGGTACGCTGCACATGGGTCACGCTTTCAATCAAACCATCATGGACAGCCTCACGCGCTACCACCGCATGAAAGGCTTTAACACCGTGTGGGTACCAGGCACCGACCATGCGGGCATCGCCACACAAATTGTGGTGGAGCGTCAACTGCAGGCTCAAGGCATCAGCCGCCATAACATGGGGCCCACGCCCGATGTGGCACGCAAAAATTTCATTGCCAAAGTGTGGGAGTGGAAAGAGCAATCGGGCAACACCATCACCCAACAAATGCGCCGCATGGGCGACAGCGTGGACTGGAGCCGCGAGTACTTCACCATGGACGACAAA
>CANLWQ010000216.1 GCA_947494405.1 Comamonadaceae bacterium
GACCATTTAGGCCCCAAAGTCGCCACGCCACTGCAACCAGGTGAACTGCTGATGGGCGTGCAAGGCTATACCTTTGGATTGGGCTTCATGGTGCGCCAAGGAGCTGGTATGGCCAGTGTTCCCGGCTCCGAGGGCGACTATGCATGGGCAGGCGCTGGTGGCACTTTCTTTTGGGTTGACCCCAAAGAGCAACTCATTGGTGTGTTGATGGCACAAACCCCAGGACCCATACGGCAATACTATCGCCGCATGGTCAAGCAATTGGTCTACCAAGCATTGGATTGAAACATGCCTATCTCAGAAAAAAAACTACTTGAGCATTTGCAGGAAGAGGTTTATTGCAAGCTGGGGGTTTCACCCATTCATGGCATAGGCGTATTTGCGATTCGCCCCATCCCCAAAGGCATATATCCGCTGAAAAGCTATTTGCGCGTCAGAGAGGTGGATATCAGCAAAAAGCTCATCAAAGATTTGCCTAAAGGGGTGCGGCAACAAATCGATACCTTTTGCTTTTACGACAAGAAAAAAGTGTCCGTACCCACCATTGGGCTTAACTCGTTTGATATGGCGGTCTACCTCAACCATTCTAAAAAACCCAACTTGAAATTTAAGAAGGCGGGCGTTTTAATCAGCCTCAAAGCGATTGACGAGGGCGAAGAATTGTTTATTGATTACGACATCAGTTTTGGGGAAAAGCACTTTTTCTGATGTCAGATCAGCCCGCCATGGCCATGACCATGGGTTCTTCCACTTGAGCAGAAACAGGCAGGTCGCGCAAGATTTGGTTGAATTGGTGGGGTTTGAAGTCGGTCACCAATGGTGAGGTGGGGTCTGTGGCCAAAACATGCGCTGGGTCTATCAGTGCCATGGCGTAAATGGGCTCGAAATCGGTCACGAACAAGGCCTTGTAACCATAATCATCCACGGGACCCAGGTTGTAATAACGCAGGCCATTTTTGGCAGCCCATCGACATGCTTGTAAACAAGCATAGATGCCAGGCGAGCGATTTTTATGTGCCCGGTTCCATTGGCAAAAACTCCCATACAGCTGGTTGTACTTGGGCAGCAAAATAGACACATCGGTGAGCACCAATTCGCCTTCTGTGTCGTGAACTTTCAGCACCAACACGTCAAGATCGCGCACATAGTCGACAAAGCCTTCTACTTCACGGTCATCGATGCAATAGTTGGCAAAATGCTCGCCGCCCATTTCAAACATATCGTCGACGGTCAGCTGGTTGCCAGGAATAAGTGTTTCGGTGTACGTGAAATGTTTGTATTGCTTATCTAGTTCACGAAATTTTCTTTCGCGACGCTCCTGTGTCCAAAAGTCATCCGCAAAAGTATCGACCAAGCCGTATTTGTCGTTGATGGGCACGCCATAGGGGCTGTCAGGTGGCAAGGCATACACCACAAAAGGGCGCGGGGCAAAGGACAGCATTTCCTCAGACACATTGATGTAAGGGCAAAGTGCATCCCAGCGGGTGGTGTAGTAAAGAATATCGTTGTGGTCGCTTTCAACCAATAGGTTGTCTTCTGTCCAGCTTTGGTAACCCACATGCCGCACACGCGGCGCAGTAGAAAAAAGGTTTGCCGGTTTGAACTTATAAAGCGTGCCATTCATAGAGTTGCCTTCTGTGATGATTTTTTAGATTTTGTTTTGGTCTTAAAGGGTGTGATTTTTTTCAAGTCGAAATACGCCTTGTCCACCTCGAAGTTTTGCTGCAAAAAAACAGGGTCGGTCTTTTCAAGTTTTGCGACACCAGCAGTAACTTTGGCCAAATGCGCGGAGGCTTCGCTTTGGCTGTCTGCCAAGCCTTGGATATACACATCCATCAAGGGGCAATCAGCATCAAAGTAAAAATTTTGTTTTTGCGGGTTGTAGCTCAAAGGATAGAGCGTGCAACCAAAAGGTTTGTCGTCACCCAGCGTGCAACCTTGGTTGCCAAGATGGTCGCATTTGATTTGTATGCAAATGCTGCCGAGTCTTTTTTCTTCTCGCTGGGTGAGGGTAATTTCCAGTGGGGGGTAGCCCGACTCAACGTTGCAACAACGCTGGCATTCGGCGCAGTGGTCAAACAACACGCATCAACTCCTGGGGGCACATGATGCAAGCTTCAAACTGCAAAGTGGGCAAAAAATCACGGGTGTCATCAAGCTTCGGAAGGTTTGTAATCAACATTTTTCAACGTGGTTCAAACCAAAAATCCCTTTGTAGTGAACACATAACAAAAACATCAATAATTATTAACGGTTTTGACATCTTGCGTCAAGAATTGCTTTTTTGTTTTTTTCGATGATTTCAATTATTTTTTCGTTTCTGCAACTGCTACTTTCACCAGATCACCATCGGTAACGCCATCAGGTGGGCTTTCAATCACCCGATCAGTGAGCTCCAATCCAGAAGACAACTCCACTTTGTTTCCGTAGTCACGCCCAATGACCACCGCTTTAAGTACCACTTTGTTGTCAGCTGAAACTGTGGCCACGCGCAAGCCCGCTTTGGTGAAAATCAGCGCGCTGGGCGGCACGCTCAAGCCTGCAGACACGCCAGCCAGTTCAAAACTGACATTGGCAAATTCGCCTGGGAGTAACTCGGTGTTGGGGTTGTCTGCCGACAACTGAATCAACATGCTGCCAGAGCCGGTATTGATGGCCTGCGACAAAGACATCACGGTCGCGGTGAAGGTCTTGCCAGCCTTGCCCGGCACAGTGAATTTGGCGACAGAACCTTTACGGATTTGTGCCACATAGGCTTGCGGTAAATTGACATACAAACGCAGACGTTTGATATCTGAGACGACAAACAATTCACTGCCTGCACTGCCACCCACATTGATGAGTGCGCCCACATCGGTATTGCGTGCAGTGACCACCCCAGCAAAAGGTGCAACGATGCGACTGAAGTTTTTCATGGCTTCAATGCGGTTGACGTTGGCTTGTGAGGCAGCCACGATGGCTTGCTTGGCTTTGTAGTCACCGAGTTTTTCTTCTACCGCTTGAGACGATACAAAGTTGGTGGCCAGCAAAGACTGCCAGCGCTTGGCGGTGTTTTCAGACAGTGCGGCATTGGCCTGGGTGCTGGCCAACTCAGCTTTGGCTTGAAGGATTTGTTGGTCCAGGTCGGGCGTATCAATCTCGGCTAACAGTTGTCCTGCTTTCACAGGTGTGCCTATATCGGCTTTCCAACTTTTCAAGTAACCGCTGATACGCGCATAAATAAGTGCTTTGGAAAAAGCTTCGATTCGACCGGGTAACTCCAAGCTGGGAGAACCCGTGGCAGGAGTGGGCGCAATCACGGTCACCGTCATCACAGCTTGTGCTTGGGCGCGCTCATTCAGGCGGCCCGCATCAGACTGGCGAGCCCCTATGCCACTGACAACCACAAAAATGGCTATGCCTGCACCCAACACAAGCGAGGTTCCTAAAAGACCGCGTGACACCTTAGGGCTTGATGACTCAAACATGACTGACTCCGAAAGACGAGGGGGTGGCGCGTGATGCGCCACGTTTTGAATGAACCATACTGAAAATAAGAGGAACAATGACCAAGGTTGCCAATGTCGCGAAACACAGGCCGCCAATCACGGCTTTGCCCAGTGGTGCATTTTGTTCGCCGCCTTCACCCATCCCTAAGGCCATGGGGATCATGCCAATGATCATGGCCAAAGCCGTCATCAGCACCGGCCTGAACCGAACAAAACCTGCGTCCAAAGCAGCAGCCAAAGGGTCGCCCCATTCTTCTAGGCGTTCTC
>CANLWQ010000217.1 GCA_947494405.1 Comamonadaceae bacterium
CAGTTGCATTGGCTTCAAATTCGGGGAGGTGTTTATTGACAACAATCGCCATGGTTCTGAGTCCGGTGTGACATATAGCCCGAAGACAACCTTCGGAAGCTACACATTTTATCCCGAAAACGGCCTAGGGCTTTTGCTGGGGATCAGAGCGAATCAAAAGAATAGCCGCTACTTTTCTGTTTTCACCAGCCAAGATGTTGTAAGTTCTACAAGCTGCTGCTGTGTCCATCAACTCAATTCCTATGTTGTGGGACATCAGTTTGGCTAAATGCTGATGTGGAATTGATATTTTTTTCTCTCCGCAGCCAATCAATAGGATTTCGGGTTGGACTCCAAGCAGTGCAGGCATATGCGCCGAGCTTGGTAAGTCATTTAAGGAGACATCCCATACAAGTCTGAGGCCTGTCCAAGCTATCAACAGACTTTGTTGAAACTTCTCTCCATCCAAGCCAATCCAGCCAGCGCCATGGCCAGTCACTGTTTGTCCAAGGATGCGATCAGGTTGTAATTTCACAGGGGATCAATCAAAAAGAAGGGCGAATAGCCCTTGAAGTATGGTCAAATTATAGGTTTTACCCTGCTCATGCATAGGGAGAGCCTGTGAAAACCATCCATAAATCTGCCAAGCTTGCCAATGTCTGCTATGACATTCGTGGGCCTGTTTTAGATAAAGCCCGCCAAATGGAAGAAGAGGGGCACAAAATCATTAAGCTGAATATTGGGAATTTAGCGGTCTTTGGTTTTGATGCGCCTGAAGAGATCCAGCAGGACATGATCAGAAACCTGCCCAGTGCTGCAGCTTATTCGGACAGCAAAGGCATTTTTGCAGCCAGAAAAGCAGTCATGCAGTACAGCCAAGAGCAAGGCGTAGATGGCGTTACGTTAGATGATATTTACTTGGGCAACGGTGCCAGTGAGTTGATCGTGATGGCAACCAATGCGTTGCTCAACGATGGGGACGAAATGTTGTTGCCTGCACCGGACTACCCGTTGTGGACCGCTGCAGTCAGCCTGTCGGGGGGGACACCTGTTCACTATCTTTGCGATGAGGCCAATGGGTGGATGCCTGACATCGCAGATATTCGCTCGAAAATCACCCCTAACACCAAGGGCATTGTTGTCATTAACCCCAACAACCCTACTGGCGCTTTGTACTCGGATGAGTTGCTTAACGAGTTGGTGCAAGTTGCGCGTGAGTTCGGTCTCGTGCTGTTTGCAGATGAGGTTTACGATAAAGTTTTATACGATGGTGTCAAGCACACTGCGATAGCCAGTTTGTCTAAGGATGTTTTAACACTTACATTTAATTCGCTTTCTAAAAGTTACCGTTCTTGCGGCTACAGAGCCGGGTGGTTGATGGTGTCAGGTGAAAAAAAACCTGCAAAAGACTATATTGAAGGCTTGAACATGCTTTCATCCATGCGCTTGTGCGCCAATGTGCCTGGTCAAAGCGCTATACAAACAGCATTAGGTGGATACCAAACCATCAATGATTTGATCAAACCCGGTGGAAGACTTCGCAGGCAAAGAGATTTGGCCTATGAGCTCATCACCGCTATACCGGGCGTGACATGCGTCAAACCTCAAGCAGCTCTTTATATGTTTCCCAAGCTTGATCCAAAGATGTACCCCATCAAAGACGACCAGCAATTTATCAATGAACTTTTGCAAGAAACCAAAGTTCTGTTAGTTCAAGGAAGCGGATTTAACTGGCCCTCTACGGATCATTTCCGTATCGTTTTTTTACCGCATGAAGATGAATTGCGAATAGCTATAGGACGTATCGCAACATTTTTGGCGCAATACAGAAAGCACCCAACAGCATGAAGCCAATGAAAGTCGGTCTTTTAGGCATTGGTACTGTAGGTTCAGGGACCTATGAGGTTTTAAATCGTAACCAAGAAGAAATAGAGAGAAGAGCTGGGCGCCATATTCATATTGCTATGGTTGCCGATTTAGACACCACAAGGGCAAAATCTCTTGTCAGCTCGGATTGTGTGGTTGTCAGTGACGCCAAAGAAGTGATTGCCCATCCAGACATTGATATTGTGGTGGAGTTGATTGGTGGCTATGGCATTGCTTTTGAATTGGTCATGGCTGCGATTGAGTCGGGAAAGCATGTGGTGACTGCCAACAAAGCTTTATTGGCAATGCACGGCACAGAAATTTTTGAGGCTGCACACCGTAAGGGTGTCATGGTTGCTTTTGAAGCGTCCGTTGCCGGTGGCATTCCCATCATCAAAGCCTTGCGTGAAGGTTTGACTGCTAACCGCATAGAGTGGATTGCAGGCATTATCAATGGGACAACCAATTTCATACTCTCGCAAATGCGAGAAAAAAATTGGTCTTTTCAACAAGCCTTAGAAGCAGCCCAGGCCCTTGGTTATGCAGAAGCAGATCCTACTTTTGATATTGAGGGCATTGATGCCGCGCATAAGGCCTCCATCATGGCGGCCATTGCATTCGGTATTCAAATTCCTTTTCAAAAGGCTTATGTTGAAGGCATTACCCAATTACAGTCGCAAGATATCCGGTTCGCTGAGCAACTGGGCTACCGCATCAAACTTCTTGGTATTGCCAAACAAACCCAAGCGGGTATTGAGTTGAGAATTCATCCTTGCTTGGTTCCGTCTAAATCAATCATTGCCAATGTTGAGGGTGCGATGAACGCTGTCATGGTTCAGGCTGACGCGGTTGGAACAACTCTTTATTATGGAAAGGGTGCAGGCGGCGAACCTACTGCCAGCGCCATCATTGCGGACTTGGTTGATATCACCCGCTTGCATTCAGCTGACCCACTCAACAGGGTGCCGTTTTTGGCCTATCAACCGCAAAGTATGCGAGATCTTGCAATATTGCCTGTGGATCAGATTGTCACTGCCTACTATTTGCGCTTAGGTGTGGCTGACCAAGCTGGGGTGTTGGCCAGTGTCACCGGTCTTCTTGCAGAATTCAGTATCAGCATCGATGCCATGCTTCAACAACCTTCACACGCCAAAGAAGAGCGCACGGAGTTGATTATTCTGACGCACCAATGTCTGGAGTCCAGCATGAACGCGGCGTTGAAAAAAATTCAAGCTTTACCCACAGTCATAGAGCCTATTGTTCGAATTAGAAAAGAAGAGCTGATCTGATGCAATACATCTCAACTCGAGGACACAGCGAGAAGCAAAGTTTTTGCGATATTTTGTTAGAAGGTCTGGCACCTGATGGCGGCTTGTACTTGCCAGAGCACTATCCCGTGGTGAGTTCACAAACGCTTGAAAATTGGAGAGCGATTTTTCACCGTGATGGCTATGCCATGCTGGCTTTTGAGATTTTGTCCTTGTACATAGACGATATTTCACCGGATGATTTAAAACGCTTATGCCAAAAAACTTACACACAAAAGATTTTTGGCTCTGCCCTCATCACGCCTCTCAGGCCTTACCAAGAGAACATTTTTTTTCTGGCTTTGTCCAATGGCCCCACTTTGGCATTTAAAGACATTGCCATGCAGTTACTCGGTAATTTGTTTGAATTTGAGCTTGCCAGACGAAATCAACATTTGAATATCTTGGGGGCAACTTCGGGTGATACCGGCAGTGCTGCTGAATATGCCATGCGCGGTAAAAAAGGTGTGCATGTGTTCATGACCAGTCCGCTTGGGCGCATGAGCAAATTCCAGCAGTCACAAATGTTTTCTTTGTCTGACCCTAATATTCATAATATTGCTGTTCAAGGTGTCTTTGATGATTGCCAAGACTTGGTC
>CANLWQ010000218.1 GCA_947494405.1 Comamonadaceae bacterium
AATATACCTTGTTTTCAAAGCCCTTCTTTTCGCCATTTCACCTGCTTAATTGTTCAGCAATGTTGCCCGCCAAGCGCCCATTTAATTGATGCTGCTTTGGTGCACGCGTTGGTAAGTTCCGGCGGCGGTGATGGACACGCAGGCTTGGTTTTGCATGAGTTGAAGCAAGGCCAACACCTGCGCCACCGGCAAATGGCTTTGCATGACCAGCACATCCAAGGTTTGCGCTTCATCCCCCAAGGCTTGCCACACCGCAAATGCATGGGGGTCTTGCAAGACAGCGGGCAAGCTGGGCTTCAAAGGCTTGAGTGCCAAGCCGCTGATGGGCGGCATCTCCTCGGCAATGTCTTGGATGTTTTCCACCAACTTGGCACCTTGGCGCAACAAGGCGTGGCATCCGCGTGACAGCGCTGAATGAATCGAGCCTGGGATAGCAAACACCTCTTTGCCTTGGTCCAAGGCCTGTTGTGCGGTGATGAGAGAGCCCGATTGCAGCGCGGCTTCAACCACCAGCACACCTTGGCTCAAGCCCGCGATTAATCGATTGCGCTGAGGAAAGTGGTGGGCCTTGGCGAGGCTGCCCAATGGCAGCTCACTGATGACCCAGCCGCAAGCGGCAATGTCCTGCGACAACCCAACATGCTGGCGCGGATAGACCAAATCCAGGCCCGTGCCCACCACAGCGATGGTTGGGCAATACGCGGTCTCCATGACTTGCATGGCGCCTTGATGTGCTGCGGCATCAATGCCCATGGCCATGCCCGAGACCACGGTGTAACCCCCGGCACACAAGCTGTGGGCAAATGCACGGGCGTTTTCACGCCCTTGGTGGGTGGGGTTGCGACTGCCCACCACCGCCACGGCCGGCCCCAAGGGGCGATGCAGTTGGCCGCGCGCAAACAGCATCAGCGGCGCATCGGGCAAGGCCATCAGGTCCTGGGGAAATGCCGCATCGTCCCAAGTCCACACCGCATGAGACACACCTTGCCCAGCCTGCGCCAACCAAGCTTGGGTTCGTTCACAATGTGCCGCCCAATCGGGGGGGTCGATGTGAATCGCCGCAGCCAGCTCTTGGCCCAGCTCTTGCGCCAACAAGGCCTCAGCTTGTGTCCAAATGGCAGCTAAAGAACCCCACCTATTCCACAACTGGCGCGCGCCACGCGCGCCCAGCCCCGGGGTGAGCAACAAGCGCAAGGCCAAGGGCCAATGCGTCTTGTTTTGCGAGAGGCTCATGCTCTGGTCTGCGGGTGTTGGTGAGTAGGTCATAGCAAGGTCTCCAAAACAAGGGGAGGCCAGCTTAGAAGCCATCACCACACCCAGTGGCAGGCAGCGCTGCGCTTATTCATAAGCCCAACTCACACCATCAGGCTAAAAAAGCGACAATACAGCCTCATGGCATTACTTACTATTCTTTCCTTTCCAGATCCCCGCTTGCACACCGTCGCCAAGCCTGTGGCTGTGGTCGACGAACGCATCCGCACTTTGGCGGCCGACATGATAGAGACCATGTACGAATCCAAAGGTGTGGGCTTGGCCGCCACCCAAGTGAATGTGCATGAACGTGTGGTGGTGATGGATGTTTCTGAAGAACACAACCAACCCTTGGTGATGATCAACCCCGAGCTGCTATGGCAGAGCGAGGAACGCATCAAAGGTGAAGAAGGCTGTTTGTCGGTGCCTGGGGTGTTTGATGCGGTTGAGCGCGCCGCGCAAGTGAAGATTCAGGCTTTAGATGAACACGGCGAAATGCAAACCTATGAAGCCGACGGCCTGATGGCGGTGTGCATACAACACGAGATGGACCACCTCATGGGCAAGGTGTTTGTTGAATACCTGTCCTTACTTAAACGCACCCGCATTCGCGGCAAGCTGATCAAAGCCCAACGCGAACTCGAGCGCTAAGCCATGCGCTTGGTCTTTGCCGGCACCCCGGTATTTGCGCAACAGGCGCTGGCCGCTTTGCACGCCAGCGGCCATGACATCGCCTTGGTGCTGACCCAGCCCGACCGCCCCGCGGGTCGCGGCATGCAACTGCAAGCCTCCGCCGTCAAACACTATGCGCTGCAACACGGTATGCCTGTGTGCCAGCCAAGCGGCTTGCGCTTGGACGGCAAATACCCCGACGAAGCCGCTGCCGCCCAGACGGCCATCGCACACGCCAAAGCCGACGCCATGGTGGTGGTGGCCTATGGTTTGTTGCTGCCCACTTGGGCGCTGAACAGCGTGCCCATGGGTTGCTTGAATATCCATGCCTCTTTGCTGCCGCGCTGGCGCGGTGCTGCGCCTATTCAACGTGCCGTCGAAGCCGGCGACGCCCAAAGCGGCGTGTGCATCATGCAAATGGAAGAAGGCTTGGACACCGGCCCCGTGTGGTGGCGTCAAGCCTTGAGCTTGTCTGAAGATGAAACCAGCGCCAGCTTGCATGACAAGCTGGCCGACCTGGGTGCCAAGGGCATTGTGCAAACCTTGGCACAACTGTCACACTTAAGCGTTGCCCCTCAGCCCGAAGAAGGCATCACCTATGCCGCCAAGATCGACAAGCAAGAAGCGCTTATCGATTGGTCGCTGCCCGCCTCGGTGTTGGCGCGGCGTATTCGCGCTTTCGACCCCTTTCCTGGCGCACACACTTTGCGCCACGGCCAGCCTTTGAAAATTTGGTCTGCGCAAGTTTTGCCTCAAGACGCTGCCCAAGCCCCGGGCACAGTGGTGCAAGCCAGCGAGCAGGGCTTGGACGTGGCCTGCGGCGAAGGTGTGCTGCGCTTGCTGCAATTGCAAAAACCCGGCGGCAAACGATTAACCTTTGCCGAACTTTTACGCGGCCAAGTGGATTGGCAAGACACAGTACTGGGTCATTGAAACTGAGCCCATGTTTCTAGACCCCGCTAATTTTCGCCATCCTGCTTTTCGCACCGGCATGGCTGACGCCTTCAAAGTCGCACCCGGCATTTGGGCATGGGGTTTGATGACCGGCGTGTCCATGGTGCAAGCCGGTTTGGGGCCGGCCATGTCCACATGGATGACTTTGCTGGTGTATGGCGGCAGCGCGCAATTGGCAGTCACGCCTTTGATGGCGGTGGGCACGCCGGTCTGGGTGGTGCTGGCCACCGCGTTTTGCGTCAACCTGCGCTTTGCGGTGTTCAGTTTGCATTTGCGCGGCTACTTGATGGCTTGGCCGCGCTGGCAGCGCCTGACCATTGGCTACATGATCGCCGATTTGAACTATGTGCAGTTTGTGCAAAACCACCCCCAACCCGCCAAAGACGCCGCCGGTCAACGCGCCGAAATGGCCTACTTGTGTGGCAATTGTTTTTTAACCTGGGCTGGCTGGCAAATCGCCAGCATTCTGGGCATTGTGTTGGCCAGCCAAGTGCCGCTGGAATGGGGCTTGGGCTTTGCAGGGGTGTTGGCCTTGGTGGGCATTTTGTGCTCGCTGGCCAGCTCACGCATGCGCACTGTGTCCTTGGTGGTGTCGGGCGCAGCGGCGATTGCGGCTTATGCCTTGCCCTTGCGCTTGAACATCTTGGTGGCTATCGCCGCGGCCGTGGCCATGTGCTTGTTGATTGAAAAAGCCGCTGGTATGAACAAGGCCGCCACATGATTGATGTGTTTGAACTTCTCACCTTGCTGGGCTTGGCCGCCATGACGGTGCTGACGCGCTGCTTTTTCTTTATCTTGAACCGCGAGTTGCCTTTTCCTGCATGGGCGCAACGCGGCTTGCAATACGCCCCGATTGCCGCGCTGGC
>CANLWQ010000219.1 GCA_947494405.1 Comamonadaceae bacterium
ACGATTTTTTTGAAGCTCAATACCTTGGCGCTGGGCTTGGTAGCGGTATACACATAAGCAGCATCTGCCGCAGCTTGGGCTGCCAACACCAAGTGCTCGGTTTGGGCGGCTTGCAGCAGCAACGTCACCGATGAAGATTTGGATTTTTTCAAAGCGCTGATGCCCGCAGTCACAGCTTGACGGACATCTTGGGCGCGACCTTTGCCGATGCCAACCAACACCAAACGAAGTGCAGCCAAGCCAGGCGGCTTCCACCAAAGCATGCATTGACCCGCTGCCGAGCTGAAGTCCCCTGTTTTTTGGGCTTGGTCCAGCATGCTAGAGAGCAACCCAGGCTCTTGTTTTTGACCATCTGCGACCAAGACCAATAAGGCATCGGTCTTTAGCGTGGCAGCTTTTGCCCAAGAAAGTGAGAGGAGTTCAAAGTTCATCATTCAGCCCTTACATTTACGGCTTATGTTATTCCATTCCACATTCCGTTCAGAGCTAACCCGCTATTTTTGGGCGACTTTGGTTGTTTTGGTCAGCATTGTCATGACGGTACTTTTGATTCGCACACTGGGGCAAGCCTCCAGAGGCAATATCAACCCTGCTGAGGTGTCTTTGGTATTGGGTTACACCGTGCTGGGCAATATGCACACCATCATCACCTTGTCTTTGTACATCGCGTCGGTTGCCACTTTGTCCAGAATGTATGCCGACAGCGAGATGGTGATTTGGCAGTCGAGCGGCAAAAGCTCGGCAGGTCTGGTCAAGCCTGCGCTGTTGTTTGCGGCGCCGGTGTTGCTGGTGGTCGCTGGGCTGGCGCTGGTGGTGTGGCCTTGGACCAATGCGCAAACCCGAGAAATACGCGACCGGTATGAGAAACGCGGCGATCTTGAGCGCGTCAAGCCTGGTCAATTCCAAGAATCTGCTAGCGGTAATCGCGTTTTTTTCATCGATAAGCAAAGCCTGTCCGATGTCGAAGGAACGCATGTTTTCATTGCAGCGCAAGAAAAGGGACTGCAAACCATCACCAGCGCCCAAGCCGGCAAAGTGGAGTTCAAAGGTGAAGATCGCTACCTGATTCTTAAAGAGGGGCAGCGCATAGAAATCAATCCGCTCAAAAATGAAATCAAGGTCATTGAGTTCAAACAACACGGCGCCAAACTGGGCGAAACCCCTCTTGAATTGAGTGAAATGGAAGCCCAATCGGCCATGCCTTGGGATTTGCTCAACAACCCTGTCCCTTTCAATTTAGGTGAACTCACATGGCGCATAGGCTTGGTCTTGGGCGCTTTCAACCTCGTGTTGCTTGGCGTGGCCATTCCCTATGTCAATCCTCGAACCGGGCGAACCGGTTCTTTGGTGATGGCCATGCTGACTTTTTTCATTTATTACAACCTCATCAACGTCAGCCGCAACGCGGTCGCTTCGGGCCAATGGGGTATGCCCAGCATGCTTTTCATTTTGCATGCGCCTGTCACAGTGCTTGGCTTGATCGGTTTGTGGTGGCGCAGTGAGCAAATCAACTTGCTGCAAATCCTGCGCCAGATTTTCACTTTCAAGAGAGGTGCGGCTTGAACACCATTCAACGCATGATTTCCACCCAAGTTGTGGGCAAAGTCAGCTTTGCCACTGCAGGTTTCGTGGGCTTGTTTTTTTTCTTTGATCTGGCTGATGAATTGAAGTGGATTGGCAAAGGACCTGGCGCTGGTTATTCGTTTGAACACGCCTTGGCCTATGTCCTTTTGATGGTGCCCTCACATATTTACGAACTATTACCCATCACGGTTTTGATTGGCACCATCTTTGTGATGTCCCAGTTTGCGCAAAGCTCAGAATTCACCATCATGCGTACCAGCGGCATGGGGCCCACCTTGGCCTTGAGGAATCTTCTCAGTTTGGGCCTTGCATTTGTGATTTTGACTTTTGCGATTGGCGACTATTTGTCCCCTCCCAGCAGCAGATTAGCTCAACTCCTTCGCACACGCTATCTAGGGGTTGCCTACACCCAAGGTGTCACAGGTGCCTGGCTGAAAGAAAACCAAGGCAAAGGCCACAGCGTGGTGAATGTATTGGCCCTCAATCCGGCAAGCGAGATGCAGCAAGTCAGAATTTTTGCGTTTGATGCTGGGGGCCGTCTCAACACCATGATTCGCGCTGAAAAAGCCTTGTTTGAAGATTCAGGCGATGCTTGGTTACTGCAAAATGTATTGGTTGACCACTTCAACTCCGCGCAAAGCGGCATGCAAGCCCTTCAACGTGAACAACTACCTGGCTTGCGATGGCCAAGCGAAATGACCCAAGAAATGGTTTCAGTGGCCTTGCTCAAACCCGAGCGCATGGCGACCCTGGACTTGTTTCGTTACATACAACATTTGAATTCGAACAACCAATCCTCGCAGCGCTATGAAATTGAGTTTTGGAAAAAGATTTTTTACCCTTTGAGTTGTTTGGTCATGGTCATTTTGGCCCTGCCATTTGCCTACCTGCATTTACGCAGCACACCCATCACCAGCGTGGTGTTTTGGGGCATTTTGATAGGCATCAGTTTTTTCCTGATGAACAATGTTTTTGGACACATAGGCAATTTAAATGCATGGGCGCCTTGGCTGGCAGCGGCCACCCCTGGCATGATTTATATGTTGATTTCCTTGCTGGCGTTTAGCTGGCTGGTGTTGAGGCACTGATGCGCGCGATTGTTTTATTTGCCCATGGGTCTAGAGACCCTCTTTGGCATCGTCCTATGCAAGCTGTTGCTACGCGGGTTGAACAGCGCTTGCCCAGAGCGCGCGTGGCTTGTGCCTACCTAGAACTGAGCAGCCCCAGCTTGGACGATGCGGTGCAGCAACTCGTAGATGCGGGTTGCACCCATGTGCGTGTGGTGCCCATGTTTTTAGGCGTTGGTAAACATGTGCGAGAAGACCTGCCTGGCATGTTGCAAAGCCTGATGAATCAGCACCCCCTGATTGTGTTTGAACCTTTGCCCGCCGTGGGTGAGCATCCGGATTTGCTGGATTTAATGGCTGAAATAGCAGTAGAGGGCTGGTAAAACCAGCTTAACCCCCTTAAATTGGCATAATAAAGGCTTTTAATATATCTAAAAAGCCATGAACCTTCACCAATTTCGATTTGTACAGGAAACAGTCAGACGCAACCTCAACCTGACCGAGGTAGCCAAAGCTTTGCATACCTCTCAGCCCGGGGTGTCCAAAGCCATTTTGGAATTGGAAGACGAGCTAGGTATAGAAATATTTGGTCGCCACGGCAAACGCTTAAAGCGCATTACCGAACCCGGGCAGCATGTGCTTAAAAGCATTGAAGTGATTTTGCGTGAGGTGAGCAACCTCAAGCGCATTGGCGACCAATACAGCACGCAAGACTCTGGCACCTTGTCGATTGCCACCACACACACCCAAGCACGCTATGTGTTGCCCATGCCGGTCGCCCAACTTCGCAAAACCTATCCCAAGGTGAATGTCAGCCTGCACCAAGGCGCGCCCGATCAAGTCGCTCGCATGGTGATGGATGAAACCGCCGAAATAGGCATCGCCACTGAATCCTTGATCGACTACCCAGACTTGGTGACTTTGCCTTGCTATGAATGGCAGCACGTGCTGGTTTTGCCTAAAGACCATCCTTTGGCAGGGGTGGAAAACCTGCAACTCGCCGACTTAGCGGCTGAGCCCATCATCACCTACCACCCCTCGTTCACTGGCCGCACGCGAATTGACAAGGCTTTTGCCGCAGCGCACTTG
>CANLWQ010000220.1 GCA_947494405.1 Comamonadaceae bacterium
GTTTGGATGAATTTTGGCAACCTCAGTCGAGTCGGCGGTTTTGACTGACGATGGCCGAGGTGCATGACAAGTTGACCACCTCGAGCTTGCAAGACAGGTTGCAGCACCGTTTTGCACAGCTGCATTTGCTTGAATTGGCGCTGACTCACCGCAGCTTCAGCAGCCAGCACAATGAGCGCTTGGAGTTTTTGGGCGACTCGGTGCTTAACTTGGCTGTATCGCGCATGCTCTATTTGGCTTTAAGCGATCAACCCGAAGGCGACCTTTCCAGAGTGCGCGCCAATTTGGTCAAACAAGACACCTTGCACCGCTTGGCTGTGGACATGGGGTTGACCGGCATGATTCGCTTGGGCGAGGGCGAGATGCGTTCGGGCGGCCAGCAACGCCCTTCCATCTTGGCTGACGCCTTGGAAGCTGTTATTGGTGCGGTGTTTCTCGATGCCGGTTACCAAGCCGCTGAAAGTTTGGTGCTGCGATTGTTTGAAAAAGTGGCGATCTCGCCCACCATGACGGCGGCAGCCAAAGACCCGAAAACTGAATTGCAAGAGTGGCTGCAAGGCAGACGCATGCAGTTGCCTATTTACCGCGTGGTGGGCACCACCGGTGCGGCACACCAACAAATCTTCGATGTCGAGTGCGAGATCGTGGAATTGAAACAAACCCAACGTGGCATAGGCAACTCGCGGCGCAGCGGCGAGCAATCAGCAGCCACGGCCATGCTCCAATGGCTGCAGGAGCAACCCTCATGAATGAAATTTTGCCTGTCCCATCAAACCCAAATCAACGCTGTGGTTTGGTCGCTATTGTGGGCAAACCCAATGTGGGCAAGTCCACCTTGCTGAATGCCTTGGTGGGGCAAAAAATCAGCATCACTTCGCGCAAAGCGCAGACCACACGCCACCGCATCACTGGCATACGCACCACCGGCGAGACGCAATTCATTTTTGTGGACACCCCGGGTTTTCAAACCGACCATGCCAATGCCCTCAACCGTTCACTGAATAAAACCGTGGTGGGTGCGGTCAGTGATGTGGACTTGGTGTTGTTCGTCGTCAATGCCGGCAGTTTTGCCGCCGCGGACGCCAAGGTGCTGGCCCTGTTGCACAAAGACATTCCGGTTTTGTTGATTGCCAATAAGCTCGATAAAGTGCACCGCCGCGAAGAGCTCGCACCGTGGTTGCAAGACATGCAAACCCGCCACACTTTTGCCCAGTTCATGCCCATGTCGGCTAAAAATACCAAAGACATAGAGCGTTTGCTCATCCAGTGTCAAGCGTATTTGCCAAAGCAGCCTTGGTGGTACAGCGAAGATGAACTCACCGATCGCAGTGAAAAATTTTTAGCCAGCGAAATCATCCGAGAAAAACTGTTTCGTTTCACTGGCGATGAGTTGCCCTACACCTCCACCGTCATCATTGACACCTTCACCGAAGAACCAGGCAAAACCGTCTCGCGCATGGTGCGCATAGCTGCCACCATCGTGGTCGAGCGCGATGGCCATAAAGCCATGGTCATTGGCGAAGGCGGTGAGCGACTTAAGCAAATCGGCACCCTTTCGCGCCAAGAGCTGGAGAAGTTGATGGACGCCAAGGTGTTCATCGAGCTGTGGGTGAAAGTGCGCTCTGGTTGGGCCGATGACGAGGCGCGGGTGCGCAGTTTTGGCTACGAGTAAATCGGCTGCGCTGCGGGTTCTGGATGAACCCAGTTTTGTGCTTCACCATTACGACTGGAGCGAATCTAGCCGTATTTTGGAAGTGTTTACCCGTCACCAAGGGCGGGTGGCTTTGGTGGCCAAAGGGGCCAAGCGACCTACCTCCAGTTTGCGCGCAGTGTTGTTGCCTTTGCAACCTGTGTTGCTTTGTTATGGCGGCGACGCCGAGATTCGCACTTTGAAAAGCGCTGAGTGGGCTGGCGGCCATGTGATGCCCCGTGGCGAGGCTTTGCTGTCGGGCTACTACTTGAATGAGCTGCTGTTGCGTTTGCTGGCCCGCGATGACCCGCACCCTGCGCTGTTTGACACTTACCTACAAACCGTCAAGATATTGGCCAGCGGTTTGGACAACACCATCGCACCTTTGCTGCGCGCCTTTGAATTGCTGTTGTTACGCGACATTGGTTTTTTGCCCGATCTGTCGGTGCAAACCTTGACCCTGCAAGCGGTGCAAGCTGAGGTCAGCTATGCCTTGTTTGCTGAAGGGGGGTTGCGGGCCATCGATGAGGGTGTGGCCTTGAAAGGTAGCTATTGGCTGCAACTTCACGCGGCGCTACAGGCCGAGTCTGCTTTGACTGCATTGTTGCGCTGCTGTGCAGAATGGCCGCCAGAATTACGTGGGGCACTGCAAACCCAGTTGCGTAATCTCTTGCACTACCATTGCGGTGTCAGCAGCTTGCGCACTCGCCAAGTCATGATGGAACTGCTTAACCTATGAACACCCATTTGTCTGTGAATTTGAATAAAGTGGCGCTGGTGCGTAACACCCGCCATCTGGGCATTCCCAGTGTCACCCGTGCGGCGAGCTTATGCTTGCAAGCCGGTGCGCAGGGCATCACGGTGCATCCCCGACCTGATCAACGGCATATCCGCGACAGCGATGTCCATGATTTATCAGCCTTGTTGAAAGATTGGCCGGACCGCGAATTCAATATCGAAGGCAACCCTTTGCACAATCTCATGGGCTTGGTTGAAAAGTATCGTCCGCAGCAAGTCACCTTTGTGCCTGACGGCCAAGGGCAGTTCACCTCCGACCACGGTTGGCGCTTTCCTGAAGATGCCCAAGCCTTGCGACCCCTTATCTCACAAGCCCAAGCGTGTGGCGCCAGAGTTAGCTTGTTCATGGATGCCGAACCAGAATCCATGGTGTTTGCCAAAGAAGTAGGTGCTAACCGCGTAGAGCTTTACACCGAACCTTATGCTGCTGCCTACGGTCAACCCATGCAAGCCCAGGTGCTGGCGCAATTCAAAGCCACGGCCTTGGCTGCACAAGCGGTGGGTTTGCAAGTCAACGCTGGTCACGACTTGAATTTGCTCAATTTGCGCGACTTTGTGCAAACCGTGACTGATGTGAAAGAGGTGTCCATCGGACACGCGCTCATGGCCGACGCCTTGGAAATAGGCTACAGCGCCACGGTGCAAGCCTATTTGAACTGCCTCAAACCATGAGCCAGATTTACGGCATAGGCACTGACATTTGCGATATTCGCCGCATCCGTGCGGCTTTTGAGCGCCATGGCGAGCGTTTTGCGCAAAAGGTGTTGAGCGAAGCCGAAATGCAAACCTTTCGCGCGCGCAGCCTGCGTTGGCCAGACCGCGGAATTCGTTTTTTGGCCACCCGTTTTTCGGTGAAAGAATCTTTCAGCAAAGCCATTGGCTTAGGTATGCGCATGCCCATGACGTGGCGGCATTGCGAGGTGGGGCGTTTACCCAGTGGCCAGCCCACCATCGTGCTGCACGGCGACCTGCAAGACTGGTTCGATAAACGCCAACTGCGCGCCCATGTCAGCCTGAGTGACGAAAGTGATTACGCCACCAGCCAAGTGATTGTTGAACAAACCACCTCCGCCTAACCATGACTTCCGTGAAACACGCCCCGCTTATTTTGGATATTGCTGGCACCGTGCTCAGCGACACCGACCGTCGCCGTTTGGCGCATCCCCTGTGTGGCGGCTTGATTTTGTTTGCCCGTAATTGGGTCAACCGTGAGCAGCTGAGCCA
>CANLWQ010000221.1 GCA_947494405.1 Comamonadaceae bacterium
AAGGGCTATGACTTGGGAGATATTGAGCCACCCAAAGAGCCGGACAAGGACTACGAATGAACAAGGCTTTGGAGCACCAGCCACTTGGGCTCGGTCGACTCTCACTGCCGCTTCGCGTCAATGCTCGAGCCGGCCCGACCCAAATGTCTGGCGCAGTGGAAGAAAGTATTTGTTTGCTTGTTCGCACAACGCGAATCGACACAGTGGGCTTGGACGCTAAGCGAACATTGACGCGAAGCGGCAGTGAGCGGCGGACGAGGCCGCTGGGGCGAGAGCGTACATACTGGCGATTGCAAAAAAATCAAATGCTTCGCTCAAGCAGCATCGCATCGCCATAACTAAAAAAGCGATAACCCTTGGCGATGGCATACCGGTACAGCGCATGCATCTGCTCAAAGCCGGTAAACGCCGCCACCAGCATCAGCAAGCTGCTTTTGGGTAAATGAAAGTTGGTGATCAACATATCCACCAGCTGAAACCCAAAACCCGGCGTGATGAAAATCGCGGTGTTTCCTTCCAATTGACCCGACAAAGCCCAGCTCTCTAAGGTGCGTACCGTGGTTGTGCCCACCGCCACCACCCGCCCGCGGCGTGCTTGGCATTCGGCAATGGCTTGCACGGTAGCACTGGGGATGCTGTACCACTCGCTGTGCATCCGGTGCTCGGCAATGTTCTCGGTTTTCACAGGCGAGAAGGTGCCCGCACCCACATGCAAGGTGACGCTGGCGCGTTCAACGCCCATGTCACTCAACCGCGACAGCAATGCGTCATCGAAATGCAGTGCCGCCGTTGGTGCTGCCGCCGCGCCCGGGTGTTTGGCAAACACGGTTTGGTAACGCGACACATCCTCGGCGTTCATGCTGTGTTTGTCGCGTTCTATATAAGGGGGCAGCGGCACATGGCCATGGGCTTGCATCAAGCTCAGCGGGTCGTCGCTGAAAGCAAACCTGAACAGCGGGCCATGGTCATCCGGCCAGCGTCCCAACAGCGTGGCGTTAAAAGCCACAGCTTTGCCAGATGAATTGAACATGCGAAGCACGGTGCCTATAGGTGGTTTTTTGCTCACCTTCATATGCGCCACCACTTGATGCGGCGCTTCGCCCTCCATCAAGGGCAAGACACGTTCAACCAACAACTCCAACTGCCCACCGCTGGGTTTTTCACCAAACAAACGCGCCGGCACCACCTGTGTGTCGTTGAACACCAGCAAGTCGCCCGAGCGCAGCAGCGTGGGCAGCTCCTTAAATATGCGGTCTACGGCCACATGGCCACGGCCATCAAGCAAACGCGAGGCGCTGCGCTCTGGCGCAGGCGTTTGGGCGATCAGTTCGGGGGGGAGGTGAAAGTCGAAATCGCTCAGTACGTACTGGCGTTCAAGAGAAAAAGTCATGTGCGTGAGGGCTTAACAGGCCCGTTCCAACAAAAGAAGCTGTGCATTCTCGCATCGGCCTGCTTGGGGTATGGTGCAATACAGTTTGTTTAGAGGGCTGAGCCTATGTTGAACTCGATTATTTTGATGGTGGTGCAAACCATCGCCAGTCTGTTGGCGGGCCTGTGCCTGTTGCGTGCCTATATGCAGTGGCATGGCATTCGAATGGGCATGGGTAACAACATGGCTCCTTGGGTCATGGGCTTGACCGATTGGCTGGTGCTGCCTCTGCGGCGCGTTTTGCCCAAAGTCGGGCGCATCGATCTGGGCAGTTTGTTGGCTGCATTTGCCGTCATGCTGGTGCAAGCGGTGGTCTTGGCTCTGCTGTATGGCGCTGGACTGAATCCTCTGTCGTTGTTGCTGGGCGCAGTGATCGACTTATTGGCTTTGATCCTGTCATCCATGTTTTGGTTGCTGGTCATCGGTATTGTGGTCTCGTGGTTGCGGGTGGACGAGGCCACGGTGTACTGGTTGCAAAGTTTGGTCGAACCTTTGCTGCGCCCCATCAGGCGGTTTATGCCCACTGTGGGCGGGCTGGATTTGTCGCCCATGGTGATGCTGCTGTTGATCAAGGTGTTGGAAATGGTGTTGCATGGCTGGCGCTCGGCCGTCTGAACCCCCCAGCGGCGCGGTACGCGCTTTGTCGGTGCCGCAAAAAGCCTTGCGCAAAATGGGCTTGCTGCGTCCTGTGGATTTGGCCCTGCATTTGCCGTTTCGCTATGAAGATGAAACCCGCCTAAGCCGGCTGTCCGAGGCGCGCGACGGCGAGGTGGTGCAAATCGAGGCGGTGGTGCAAAGCTGCCAAGTGGTGTTCAAACCGCGCCGCCAACTCCAAGCGGTGGTCGATGACGGCAGCGATACCTGCACGCTGCGCTTTTTCAATTTCTACCCCAATATGCAAAAGGCTTTGGAAGTCGGCCGCCATGTGCGCTTGCGGGGTGAGGTGCGCGGCGGCTTCATGGGCCGCACCATGATGCACCCCACAGTGCAAGCTGCAGGCGCGGCGTTGGCCACTGCGCTCACCCCTGTCTACCCCAGCAGCGCCGAATTGCCGCAAGCCTATTTAAGAAAAGCCGTGTTGGGCGGTTTGGCGCAAGCGCTGCGCATGCAGGCCTTCACCGAAACCATTCCCTCACAGCACTTGCCCGCGCACAGCTGGGGCTTGGCACAAGCGCTGCAGTTTTTGCACCACCCCACACCGGATGTGTCCTTGGCGCAGCTCGAGGACCACACCCACCCCGCTTGGCAGCGTTTGAAAGCCGAAGAACTGTTGGCCCAGCAACTCTCGCAACTGCAATCCAAGCGCGAGCGGCAGTTACTCAATGCCCCCATGCTGGCGCACAGCCACGACCCACAAGGGGTATTGGCACAGTTGCATGCGACGCTGCCGTTTCAATTGACACTGGCGCAGCAACGCGTGGTGCAAGAAATCGCCAACGACATTGCCCAAGCCATACCCATGCACCGTTTGCTGCAAGGCGATGTGGGCTCGGGCAAAACCGTGGTCGCCGCCCTGGGTGCTGCGCAGTGCATAGACGCTGGGTGGCAATGCGCTTTGATGGCACCCACTGAAATTTTGGCCGAGCAACATTTTCGAAAATTGATTGGCTGGTTGGAGCCCGTGCTCGCGCCGCTGGGCTTGCAAGTGGCTTGGCTCACCGGCAGCCAAAAGAAAAAAGAACGCGACGCCATGTTGGCGCTGGTGGCCAGCGGCGAGGCGGCATTGGTGGTGGGCACGCATGCGGTCATTCAAGACAAAGTGCAATTCAAGTCACTAGGCTTAGCCATCATTGATGAGCAACACCGCTTTGGCGTGGCGCAACGGCTGGCCTTGCGGCAAAAATTGTCGGATGAGCAAACCAACCCCAGCACCACCACCCCACGCGAGCCGCATTTGCTGATGATGAGTGCCACACCGATTCCGCGTACCTTGGCCATGAGCTACTACGCCGACCTGGATGTGTCCACCATCGACGAGCTGCCGCCTGGGCGCACGCCCATAGTCACCAAGCTGGTGGCTGAGACGCGTCGCGATGAGGTGGTCGAGCGCATACGAGCGCAGCTTTCAGAGGGTCGGCAGATTTACTGGGTCTGCCCCTTGATTGAAGAAAGCGAGGCGCTGGATTTACACAACGCCACCGACACCCATGTGGCTCTGTGCCAAGCCTTGCCCGGTGTGATGGTCGGCTTGCTGCATTCGCGTATGCCACAAGCTGAAAAAAAAGCCGTTATGTCTTTGTTTGTGCAAGGACAAATGGGCGTGCTGGTCAGCACCACCGTC
>CANLWQ010000222.1 GCA_947494405.1 Comamonadaceae bacterium
CTCGCTGAATGCGGGTGCGGGACGCTCGGTCAGCGCTGCCGGTGGCGCATCCTCCAACAGCGTCAGGCTTGGCTTGCCACTGGCTTGGGAGATCGATGTCTGGGGGCGCATTGACGCCCAAACCCAAGTGGCCAAAGCCAATTTACAAGCCAGTCGCGAGGACATGGCTCTGGCACGTTTGTCTGCCCAAGCCAGCTTGGTGCAAATTTATATCGCCATGCGAACCGCCGAGCGCCAACAAGCTGTGCTGGAATTGGCACAAACCGCGTACGAGCGTGCTTTGACCTTGACACGCTACCGTTACGAGGCGGGTGTGGTGTCTGCAGGCGATGTGGCCCAAGCCGAGTCGCAATGGCAAAGCGCGGTGGCGCAAGGCATTGATGTGCAAACCACCAGGCAGCAACTCAGCCACAGCTTGTCTGTGTTGCTGGGCCAAGCCCCCGCAGCGCTGCAGATGGGCGCCACCCAAGCCTTGCCGGTCTTACCCGCCTTGCCGGCATTGATACCTGCCTCGCTGTTGCAACGTCGCCCAGACATTCGCGCCGCAGAGTCGCGGGTGCTGGCGGCCCAAGCACAGCTGGGCGTGGCGCAGACCGCCTTCTTCCCCACCTTCAGCTTTGCCGCCAACCTGGGTTTTAAAAGCACCGACTTGGCAAGCTTGCTCAAAGCATCTGCACGCTTGTGGTCCTTGGGGCCCACGCTGGCAATGTCCTTGTTCGATGGTGGCCAGCGCCAAGCCGCCAAGGATGAGGCCAAAGCTGCTTTGGAATTGGCAGCCTTGAATTACCAGCAAGCGGTGTTGACAACACTTCAAGAGGTGGAGGACAACCTGGTGGCAGCGCACCAACTGCAGGCGCAAGAGGCGGCGCAAGCCCAAGCCTTGCAAGCGGCCCAGCGTAATTTGCGCATCACCGAAGCGCAGTACGCCGCTGGCACGGTCAGCTATTTGAATGTGGTGACAGCGCAGGCCAGCGCTTTGGCCGCGCAACGCAATTTGTTGGAGGTGCAAAGCCGCAGGGCGCTGGCGGTCACGCAGTTGCTGAAAAATTTAGGTGGTCGTTGGGACGCCGAACTGGCCGTGAAATGATCAGCCCATCATGGCGGCTTTGAGGGCCTGCACACGCGCTGCATCAATGTGCTGACCAATATGCGCACCTTTCAATCCGCGTTGCATGGCCTCGTCCGACAGTGCAGTGTTGTCCACCGACAAGGCCGCTTGCAGCAAGCCACTTAAGTGAGCGGCTTGCGGGTAGGGCCGCAGTTCTAAACCCAAACGCCCGCGTGCATCGGCTTGGCAAGCTTGCAAGGCCAAAGCAAACCGCTCGGGTCGGCGCAAAGCATCGCATCGCACCAGCAAGCGCAACACCGCTTCGGCACTCAAGCCTAGGCAGCCGTGTATGTGACAGTGTTCCCGCGCCACCACCTCGGCCAATTCTTTGCAGGTTTGCGGCACCCGCAAACGCTCGCAGACACCGCGCAAAAGTTTGACGCTGCGGCCTTCGTGGCCAATGTGGCGCGGCAAAGCTTCTGGGTGGGTGCTGCCCTTGCCCAAGTCGTGGCACAAGGCGGAAAAGCGCACCTCCAGCGAGGCGTTCATCAAGGCGCATTGGTCCAGCACCATCTCCACATGCACGCCGGTGTCTATCTCGGGGTGGTGTTTCGCTTCTTGCGGCACACCATACAAGCGCGCCACTTCGGGCAGCAAAATGTGCAAAGCACCGCAGTCGCGCAACACTTGCAGCATGCGCGAAGGCTGACGCGCCATCAAACCTTTGGCGAGTTCTTGCCACACACGCTCGGCCACCAGCGCCTTGACCTCACCGGCTTGCACCATCTCCACCATCAATGCTTGGGTTTCGGGGGCCACTTGGAAGTCGGGGAAACGTGCGGCAAAGCGGGCCAATCGCAAAATCCGCACGGGGTCTTCGCGAAACGCATCGCTCACATGGCGCAAGACGCGCAATTGCAAATCACGCTCGCCGCCAAAAGGGTCGGTGCGCTCGCCTTGGGCGTCTTGGGCGATGGCGTTGATGGTCAGGTCGCGTCGGGCCAAGTCTTGCTCTAGGCTCACATCGGGCGCGGCGTGCACCACAAAGCCTTTGTAGCCCGGTGCAGTTTTGCGCTCGGTGCGCGCCAAAGCGTATTCTTCTT
This sequence comes from Comamonadaceae bacterium, assembly GCA_947494405.1. Classification (GTDB taxonomy): domain Bacteria; phylum Pseudomonadota; class Gammaproteobacteria; order Burkholderiales; family Burkholderiaceae_C; genus Limnohabitans. Next base: position 2,152 of record CANLWQ010000222.1, read on the forward strand.
TGGTTTGCGGGTGCAAGAACACGGGAAAGTCTTTGCCCACGGGCACAAAGCCTTTGGCCACCATGGCTTCGGGCGTGCTGCCCACCACCACCCAGTCTCGGTCGCTGCCCTGTATGCCCAGCAGGGCGTCACGCACGGCACCACCCACAAGGTAAGTCTGCATGGTGTTCAAGGCAAGCTGAAAACGCTGGCCAAGGGTGTGGGGGTTTTGACACCCAGATCGCTCAAGCCCGGACAACTGCCGCTGGCCACGTTGTCGACCTGCATAGAGGCCAGGTTATCGCGGCTCATCAAGGTCGGGCCTGGCAGGTGTTCCATGAGCCAAGCTTGCACATAGGCCAGCGCAGCGGGCAAGGGGATGACCCAGCGCGGATGGCGTGCCCAAACCCCTGCGTGCTCAACCAATTGTTTCAAGCTGAAGATGTGCGGCCCCACCAATTCATAGCTGTGACCTGCTGTCGTTGCATGCTGCACCGCATACACCACGGCTTGCGCCACATCCTGCACCCACACCGGTTGAAAGCGGGTATGCGCACCTGCCAGCGGCACCACGGGTGCCAAGGCTTGCAGTTTGGCGAACAGGTTGAGGAAGGCGTCGTCTTCGCCAAAAATCACGCTGGGCCGCAACAAGGTGAGGGCCAAGCCTTGGTCGACAAAGCCTTGCAAAACCTGTTCTCCACGCGCCTTGCTGCGTTGGTATTCAGACGGCGCTTGCGTATCAGCACCTAAGGCGCTGATGTGCACCAAGCGATGCACGCCAGCGCTTAAGCAGGCTTGGGCTAACAGCTTGGGCAATTGCACATGGACTTTGTCAAAGTCTGCTGCCGTGCCATGCAAGATGGCCACGAGGTTGATCACCGCATCATGACCTGGCAGCAAAGCCGCCAACTGTGCGGGGTCATGCACATCGGCTTGCACCACCGAGACCATGGGCAGCATTTGCACCGAACGAGCGGGCAAGCGACGGGTGGGCGCCGTGATATGCAGGCCAGCGCGGTTGAGCGCTTCACACACATGGCGGCCGACAAAGCCGCTTGCACCTAAGACCAAAATATTTTTCATGTTGCAGACTGTAGCGGTATTGCCGACCCAGGGTATGACAGCTTTGCGCAAACGGCCAAAGAGATAATGCGGGGATGAACCAACTCGACGCTTTAAAGCAATTCACCACCGTGGTGGCTGACACCGGCGACTTTCATCAAATCGCCCAATACCAACCGACAGACGCCACCACCAACCCCTCGCTGATTCTCAAAGCTGTGCAAATGCCCGGCTACCGAGCACTGTTGGATGAAACCTTGTCCCAGCTCCCCAAGGCGGCGTTGGATGAAACCATGGACCGCTTGCTGGTGCGTTTCGGTTGCGAAATATTGTCTTTGCTGCCTGGGCGGGTGTCCACCGAAGTCGATGCGCGTTTAAGCTTTGACACCGCCTCCACCCTTGCGCGTGCGCGGCGCATCACCCAGTGGTACCAAGCGCAGGGCATCAACACCCAAGAGCGGGTCTTGATCAAAATCGCCGCCACGTGGGAAGGCATACACACCAACCTCAC
>CANLWQ010000223.1 GCA_947494405.1 Comamonadaceae bacterium
TAAATCCTGTTGCTACTTGAGCACAATGAATTTGGCCTTTTCACCATCCATCGCGAGCTGTTGGCTTGGTGTCACTTGCATGCACCGAAGGTCAAATTAGTGCCCTTGTTGGCCAGCGTGGCCAGCCGTCGTTGTCTTGACTGGGTGTTGGCCACCTACAAGCCCAGTGTTATCTTCCATGCTGCCGCTTACAAACATGTGCCGATGGTTGAATGCAACCCGTCAGAGGGTGTTTTCAATAACGTATTTGGCACACTTAATATAGTGCAAGCTGCGCTGGCGGCCAAGGTAGCGAATTTTGTCCTTGTTTCTAACGACAAAGCCGTTCGCCCCACCAACCTCATGGGTGCCAGTAAACGTATGGCCGAGCTTATTTTGCAGGCCATGGCAATGCAGGCTGACAGCCATAACACCTGTTTTTGCATGGTCCGGTTTGGCAACGTGCTGGGCTCCAGCGGTAGTGTTGTGCCCATGTTCCGTGAGCAGCTCAGCTATGGCGGCCCGCTGACCATTACACACCCAGAAGTCACACGCTACTTCATGACGATACCAGAAGCAGCGCAACTGGTGCTGCAAGCTGCTGCCGTGGCTAGGGGGGGGGGATGTATTTGTGCTGCAAATGGGCAAGCCCGTTAAAGTCATTGACTTAGCACGTCGCCTAGTGACCCTGGCCGGGCTCAAGGTTCGTGATGCCCAGCAACCCGACGGCGACGTTGAATTGCAAATTGTCGGCCTACGTCCTGGTGAAAAGCTTTACGAGGAACTGTTGATTGGCGACAACCCTACCGCCACAGCGCACCCCCGTATCATGACTGCACACGAGAGCTGTATGCCCTGGGAAGAACTTGAAGGCCAGTTAGCGCAGCTCCAAAAAGCCGCCTCAGCAGAAGATGAGGTCGCAATTCGGTTTGTGCTCAAAAACTGTGTACATGGTTTTCAAGAGGAGCAATTAGCAGTTTAAGTGTTTTCACCACGCGCATTAGGGCAATGCAGCAGCTCTGCAAGTTGGCTTGATGGTCTGGGCAGCGACCTAAACACGCGCCAAGCCAAATTTGATTCAGGATTCAGCACCACCCAAGCTGTTACCCCGATGCAAGCCAGATAAGTTCGCAGCCCCTGATTGGCCGCATACCACTCCTCTAGCGTGCCTTTGTATGGGGCAATCACTTCATCATAAAAACGTATTGAATCGACGTGACCGTGCAGCACATTCTCCTCGTCGTGGAAAATAATTGATCCAATGCCGGTTATGCCAGGTCTCACTTGAATAATCGCCTTTTGCGATACAAGGGTAAAAGCATCAAAGCATCGCTGAGTTTGTGGACGTGGGCCAACAATACTCATGTCACCTTTGAGAATATTTAGCAACTGTGGCAATTCGTTGACTTTGGACTTGCGCAAAAAATGCCCCATAGGCAAGATGCGCGGGTCGCCTTTAACGGTAACAGTTCCGGTCCCAATGGAGGGGCTATTCTTGAGCATGGTTGCAAACTTGTAGAGCTTGAAAGTTTTGCCACCTTTGCCCACACGTCCCTGCAAAAAAAACACTTCACCTTCGCCAGTCAGGCGCAGCAAAATGACGATTGGTATCAAGAAAGGCGACAGCATCAGCAAGGCCAGCAACGATAAAACAATATCTAACAGGCGCTGCATGGCTACATCCTTCCATCCAGGTATTTGCCAGTTTCCTTGTGGGCAAAATCAGGAATCATTTCATTAAACAAGTCCACCAACTCGGCTTTGTCCCACCTTGGTGTAGCTTTAATGGTAACTAGTGTGTCGGTAAAGTGTTGCAACATCGCGGCGTCAAACCTAGGTGCGTTTTTGATGATGCCTACGCTTTCAAAGCGAGTCATATCCATTGTTTCCTTGTTCGTAAAAAACTCCTCAAAGTCTTTCTCACCAGTGGTGTCGCTTTTGAAAAAATAGCAGGGCCACTTTTTCTGGGCAATCAACTCGTCAGCACGGTCTCGGGCCTCGTCTTCAGTGGCGCACTCATACGGTTCAAAACCTAAATGATGCAGATGGCGAACTGCAATCTCCGAAAAGGTGATCAGGTGCAACTTCTCACTCAGCTTGGGGAAGAAAATGTCACGATTCTCACCCAACAAGCAAGATAGCAGGCAAAGCTCACCCGATTCCTGCGGTGTGACAAAGTAGCGCCGTACGTCATTGGGCGCAGAAATAGGCTGGCGCTTGGCAAAACGCTGGTTAAATCCATGCAATAACGAACCATCAGAAAACGCAACATTGGCAAAGCGAGCCATCGAAATCGGCTGTGTCATGCTCTCCCGCATCAGAAACATTTCCATGATGCGTTTGCTAGCACCCATTAAGTTCACCGGGTTGGCAGCCTTGTCGGTTGACACACAAAAATACTTCTTGGCGCCGCCGTCACGCGCCATGCGCAGGGTTCTGACGGTATTAAATATATTGACATCTAACATGCGCATCAGGGTAAAAGGGTCTTTCTCGCTGCGCACATGCTTCAGCGCCGACAGGTTGAGTACATAGTCATACGGCCCTTCCGCCGCAAACAGTGCTTCAAATTCGCGGCTGCCGCAATCAATCGCATAGGTGCGAAAGTCGCCAGCTCCATAGCCAATGGTGCTGCGAATATCACGCACCAGTTCCACCATGTTGTTCTCACTGATGTCCACTACATGCAGCACGGCGGGCTCGCGTTTAAAGATTTCACGGGTGACGGCTTGCCCGATGGAACCAGCACCACCTATGACCAGAAAACGCGACCCCTTAACCAAGCTCAGCAATTCATCTTTCAACTGAAGAATATCGCTGTCGAAAAGTGGTGCCGCCCGGCCAATTAGGCCCAAGGTTTGTGTATCCAAGCCCATTACAGACTCTCCAGCAATGAAGCCGTAACAAGATCAACATCTTCATCCGTCATGGTGGGGTACAGTGGCAAGGTCAACTCGCGCTCGCATATTTCCGCTGCTACCGGGGTATCGTCTGGAGAGTACTGACCAGCATAAGCTGTAAAGTTCCAGAATGGCGGGTAATGAATGCTGGACTGAATGCCCTTGGCCTTCATCCCCTCAATCACCGCTTTTCTGTCTGCACCCACCGGTAACAAGACTGGAAGAATGTGATACGCCGACACATGATCTTTATTCATATTGGCAAACGGCATTGAGACACCAGAACCGTCAAGATTTTGACGATATCGATCAGTCAATTTCTTGCGCCGTGTATTACCCGCAGGGAGCTTATCAAGTTGCACCAGCCCTATTGCCGCCCGCATCTCATCCATGCGGTAGTTCAAGCCCGGTTCGGCGACGTCGTAAGTAATCGCACGGCCCTTATGCCTGTCCAGCGTCAAAGTGGTCATTCCGTGGGACCGCATATATTTCATGCGCTGAATCAATTCAGGGCTACATGAAGTCACCATGCCGCCTTCACCAATAGACAGGTTCTTGTTGCTAAAGAACGAAAAGCAGCCAATGTCACCCCAGGTACCACAACTTCGTCCGGCTACTGTTGCCCCGGGGGCATGAGCCACGTCCTCAATTAATTTCAAATTATGTTGTTGGCACAAATCTACAATAGAAGGCATGTCGCATGGGTAGCCAGCGTAATGAACAATCATTACCGCTTTAGTTTTCGGTGTAATACACCGTTCGATAGTCTCAACAGATATATTCCAATCATCAAGATTAGAGCA
>CANLWQ010000224.1 GCA_947494405.1 Comamonadaceae bacterium
CCAACCACATCAAGGGCTCGGCAATATTGGCGATCAGACTGGGAATAAAGAGTTTGCGCCAGACCAAAAAATTGCGCAAAAAGACAGGCCAAAACCGCAACTGCATCATCCATCCTCTCGAATCTGTCGCCCAGTGAGTTTGAGAAACAGGTCTTCCAAATTGGCGGGGCGGTGCAGGGTGCGTAAACCAGAAATATCCGCTAAGGCTTTGAGCAAAGGCGCCGCCGTATCGCTGTAGAAAAACACCGTGTCGCCACTCACCTCTACTCTTTTCGCGTAGTTACTCGCCACACAGGCAGCAATGACTTTCGGGTCGCCGCCAAACACTTCCACCACATCAGGCTCCAAATATTGGTTGATCAAGTCACGCGGCTTGCCTTCGGCAATCTTCTTTCCATGGTCTAACACCAGCAAGCGGTCGCACAAGCGCTCGGCTTCGTCCATGAAATGGGTGGTGAGCAAAATCGATTTGCCCTGTTGCAAAAGTTGCTGCAAACGCTCCCACATCAAATGACGCGCTTGCGGGTCTAGGCCGGTGGTGGGTTCATCCAACAAAAGCAATTGCGGGTCGTTAATCAATGCCCGCGCCAAACTCAATCGGCGTTTCATGCCACCCGACAACTCGCTGGGCTTGGCGTCAGCTTTGTGGGTGAGAGCGGCAAATGACAGCAATGCGGGGATGCGCTCACGTATATCGGCGCTGGCCATACCGAAATAACGGCCATAAACCATCAGGTTTTCGCTGCAAGAGAAATCGGGGTCCAGCGAATCGAATTGACTCACCACGCCAAGACGCGCTTTGATGGCCAGCGTTTCTTGGGGCATGGGCATGCCAAACACATGGATGCTGCCGCTGTCTGCAGTGGTCAGGCCTAAGCACATGCGAAAGGTGGTGGTTTTGCCTGCGCCATTGGGGCCAATCACGCCCAAACATTCACCTGCGTGTAAATCGAAAGACAAGTCATCGACCACCGTGGTGTTGCCAAAACGTTTGAAGAGGTGGGAGCAGCTTAGTTGAGGCTCGGTCATAAGAGGGTGTGTCGCAGTCAAGTGCGCATTGTGCCTTGAATACTGGGTGATATACTTTTACCCCTTGGCCCGGTAGCTCAGTCGGTAGAGCAGAGGATTGAAAATCCTTGTGTCGGTGGTTCGATTCCGCCCCAGGCCACCACTTATATCCATCAAACGGATCTTTGGTTAACCCGTTTGGACAGTTCCTCAGCAGACTCTTTGCGCTCGCTGTAGCGGTCAGTCAAATAGCTTGAAACTGATCGTGTTAGCAATGTGAACTTAACCAACTCTTCCATCACATCCACCACCCGGTCGTAATTGGCCGAGGGCTTCATTCGGTTGTTGTCGTCAAACTCTAAAAACGCCTTGGGCACAGACGATTGATTGGGAATGGTGATCATCCTCATCCATCTGCCCAATATTCTCATTTGATTGAGGGCATTGAAAGACTGCGAGCCGCCGCTGACTTGCAACAAAGCCAGCGTCTTGCCTTGAGAGGGCCTGACCGCACCCATGCTCAGCGGTATCCAATCTATTTGAGACTTCATCAATCCGGTCATGGCGCCATGGCGCTCGGGGCTGCTCCACACCATGCCTTCAGCCCATTGAACAAGCTCTCTGAGTTCAACAACTTTGGGATGAGTGTCTGGGGCATCATCCACCAGCGGCAAGCCTGCGGGATGAAAGAAGCGTGTTTCACAGCCCATCACTTGGGCTATTCTTTGGGCTTCTTCCGCTAACAGGCGGCTGAAAGACCGTTCTCTGAGTGAGCCGTACAAGAACAATATTCTGGGTGGATGGGTTAAGAGGCCATTCGCTTGAAGCCGATCTAGCGCTGGTGTGTGAAAGAGCTCACTATCGATATTAGGTAGGTCGGTCATGAATAAACAATAGAAAAAATTTTGAATTTATAAAACTGTCACAATAATTCCATTATCATCGAATTATGAAAAACTCAGAAGCCGTTAGCGCATTTCTGGCTCTTGGACAAGAGTCTCGCTTGAATGTGTTTCGCTTGATTGTTCAGCGGGGCGATGTTGGTTTGACACCCAGCCAAATTATTGAAAAGCTGGGCATTCCCAATGCGACCTTGAGTTTTCATTTGAAAGAGCTTTACCAATCTCACTTGATCACGGTAGAGCGTCAAAGTCGCAATCTGATTTATCGCCCCAATGCCAAGTTGGTCCAAAACCTCAGTGAGTTCTTATTGGACAACTGTTGCGGCGGCAAGTCCTGCTTACCTGTTAAATCCTCCAAAAAGGCTAAATCGCTATGAAGTCATACAACATTCTTTTTCTATGCACCCATAACTCAGCGCGCTCAATTTTGGGTGAAGCATTGGCAACTACCCATCCCAGTGGAAAACTCAAAGGTTTTTCTGCGGGCTCTACGCCAGGAACAAGCGTCAATCCCATCGCCGCTGACATTGCCGCAGAGTTAGGTATGGATCGCAATTTATTAAAGTCAAAAAGTTGGGATGTGTATGCCGAACCTGATGCACCCAAGATGGACTTCATCATCACTGTGTGTGACAACGCGGCTGGAGAGCAATGCCCCTATTGGCCTGGTCAGCCAGTGACAGCGCACTGGGGATTCCCTGATCCATCCCAAGTACAAGGCTCCGACATGGAAAAGCGTCGCGCATTTAACGACGTCATGAACGGCCTTAAAAAACGTTTAGATATATTGACTGCTATGTCTTTAGACAAGCTGGACTCCATGAGCTTGAAAGCAATCCACACGCAAGAATGAGAACTTATCTCAGCGAATTTTTGGGGACAGCGCTGCTACTGGCCATAGTGGCCGGTTCTGGTTTCATGGGCGAGACCTTGGGCTCGGGCAACTCGGCCGTCGCTCTATTGGGCAACAGCATCGCCACTGGCGCTGGTTTGTATGTGCTCATCACTTTGCTGGGGCCGGTCTCAGGCGCGCACTTCAACCCGGTGGTCAGTGCCATGGCTTGCAAGCTTGGCCAACTTCAAGTTAAACAGATGCTGGGCTATTGGGCCTCTCAGTTCTCTGGCGCTATCGCTGGCATATGGCTCACCCATGTCATGTTCAGTTTGCCTTTGCTTCAAGCATCAACCAAGCCGCGAACAGGAATGGGTATTTGGCTAAGTGAATTTGTCTCCACCTTGGTATTGCTAGGCGTTATCCGCCTGGGCGAGTCTGTAGCCAAAGACCGCATACCCATGTTGGTGGCGCTGACCGTGACCGCAGGATATTGGTTCACTTCCTCTACGTTTTTTGCCAACCCAGCGGTGGCCTTGGCCAGAAGTTTGACCGATACCTTTGTAGGTATTGCGCCTCAAGATGTTTGGGGGTTTGTGCTGGCGCAAGTCTTGGCGGCATGTTTGGTGGTGGTTTTTTGTCGCGCACCCAAAGCAGGCGTTTAAGCGTATTAAGATGGACTCATCTCAATCAAGGAGACGCTCCATGCGGCGCTTTCATCATCTCTGCTTGACCCTGACAGCGCTGTGCGCAATCTCGCTCAATGCCACTGCGCAAACCACCGACAAACCTTTCCCCGTGGTCAAGCCCAGCGACATCGCTTGGAAAGACGCCGGCAAGGGCGTGAAGTTCGCGGTGATCTCGGGCGACCCCTCCAAGCCCGGCCCTTACGTTATTCGGGTGTACTTCCCGCCAGGAATCATGAG
>CANLWQ010000225.1 GCA_947494405.1 Comamonadaceae bacterium
AGCCATTGGTCAAACGCACCTTGGCGACTTTACGCAAAGCGGAGTTTGGTTTTTTAGGTGTGGTGGTGTACACGCGGGTACACACGCCGCGGCGCTGGGGCGAGTTTTGCATCGCGGGGCTTTTGGACTTGGTCTTTTCGACTTCACGTCCGTGGCGCACCAATTGATTAATGGTTGGCATTGAAAACGTCCTTCAACGTTTGAAACAGGTGGTTCGGTTAAATTCCGAAGAGCCTGACAGTATAACAGCGGCTTGGGGTGGCTGGCAATAGCCTGAATTTACTGGCTTTTTACCGCACCCAAAGCTTCAGACTGTCCCAAGCTCGGCCAAACCAGCCCGCTTCTTGCACCGGCCGCAGCGCCAGCAAGGGCACTTCGCTTAAGGGTGTTTGGTCTAAATAAACTTTAAGGGTGGCAACAGCTTGGTTGAGTTGCAATGGCGCAAACAAGGGGTCTGGGCGTACAACTTGGGTTTTGATACGTGCTGCTTGGCCTTGTGGCACAGCCACCACAATGGCCTGAGGCCGCCCCAAAGGAACGTCATCTTCAACCCCGCGCCACACCAAAGGCGTGACAACCGCTTGGTTGGCTTCGAATAATTTGATGCCGTCATAGGCGGTGTAACCCCAATTGAGCAGTTTTTGCGCCTCCTCGGCACGCGCGTTTTCGCTGCTCGCGCCCAGCACAATGGCCAGCAAACGGCGCGACTTCAAGTTGGAGAAGTCGCGTTTGGCTGTGGCCACCAAACAGTAACCAGCGGCATCGGTGTGACCGGTTTTCAAGCCATCGACCGTGGGGTCGCGAAACAACAGCAAATTGCGGTTGGTGTCATTGGCCGCAGGGGTGCCGGGGTAGCGGTATTTTTGGATGGCGTAGTAACCCACGTTATTTGGGAAATCCTGCATCAAGCGAATGGACAAGATAGACAAATCCCGCGCTGTGGTGGTGTGGCCAGGCTCGGTCAGTCCTTCGGGGTTTTTATAGGTTGTAGACGTCATGCCCAAAGCCTTGGCTTGGGCGTTCATCATGGCCACAAAATGCGCGCGGGTGCCGCCTACGCCTTCGGCCAAAGCCATGGTGGCATCGTTGCCAGATTGCACAATCATGCCTTTGATCAGGTCTTCAACCGGCACTTGCATTTTGGGGTCAATGAACATGCGCGATCCGGGCATTTTCCAAGCCGCTTCGCTCACAGAAAACGTCTGCTGCAAACTGATCTTCTTGGTGCGCAATGCATCAAACACCAAATATGCCGTCATCAACTTGGTCAAGGACGCGGGCTCTACTGCCATATCCGCTTGTCGCTGCGCCAAGACTTGCCCAGCAGTGATGTCAAACAACAAATACGCTTTGGCTGCAATCTCTGGCGGCTCGGGGGTCTGAGCAAACACACTGGCGTAACAGCCTGCCAGCAACACAACACACCAACGCAAAAAGTTCATAAATTTACCTATTGAAAAAAAGCCGCTTGTCATGCGCGCAGATGTCGCAAGGCCAATGACTTCAAGAGTGGCAATTGTCCGTGAAAGAAATGCCCGCCGTTAGGCACCACGGTCACAGGCAAAGCTTGCGGCGAGGCCCACTGCATCACGGCAGATAAAGCCACGGTGTCATCGTTCTCGCCATGCACCACCAAGCTGGCGTCATGCAAGTCTGCTGGCAAGGGACTGGGGTTGAAATGGGTCACTGCCGTGCCCACCAACAAGATTTTGTGTAGGCGCTGTGTCGGCCACAGTTGCGCCACCACCTGACAGGTGACAAAAGCACCAAAGGAAAAGCCCGCCAAGGCCAATGGGCCTTCGGGAGCAAGTTGACGCAAGGCTTCAAGCACATCGTCGGTTTCACCGCGACCTTCGTCGTACACGCCTTCACTTTGGCCCACGCCACGAAAATTCAAACGCAAACAATCCCAACCGGACTGCACCAAAGCACGCGACAAGGTTTGCACCACCTTGTTGTCCATGGTGCCGCCAAACAAGGGGTGGGGATGGGCTACAAAGGCCAAGCCTTTGGCAGGCGACAGGGCTTTTTCAAGCACCGCTTGGTGCCGCCCGCCTGGCAAGTCAAGCCAAAGAGCTTGAGGTGCAGCCATACCTAGCGTCCTACATCGGGGGCCAGCCTGAGGCGCTCGACCACTTGGCCTTGTTGCAAATGAGATTGAACGATTTCGTCTATATCGCTTTTATCCACATAGGTGTACCAAACCGCTTCCGGATAGACCACCAAAACCGGCCCACCCGCGCAACGGTCTAGGCAACCGGCTTGATTGACGCGCACACCACCCGCGCCGTTAAGACCCATAGCTTTAACCTGGGTTTTGCAATGCTTCCAAGCTTCCTGCGCTTGGTGATTGCCGCAGCAAGCGTCTGGCGCTTCGCGCTGATTCAGGCAGAAAAATACGTGGCGTTTGAAATAGCTGTCGTCAGTCATGCACGGATTCTAGGTGGCCTCATGGCGAGCGGCATCGCGGAGCAAATATGTCACTCCCAACGCCAGTAATGCAAAAGGCCAACCCCAACTCAGCCATTCGGTCAAGCCATGGAAGCGAATAAATTTACCCTGCTCCCAAGTTTGTATGGTTTGTGCAAAGTAGGTGCTGGATGGCACCATGTTGAGCACCAACAGCAAACCAATTTGTGTCCATACCATCCAACGCATCAAAATGAGGGCGCGCCATTTGGCGGTCAACACCGCCAGCAAAAGCCCCACAGCCAAGCCCGCCACAACCACCGGGCTTAACCAAAACCAGGTGCGTTCTGGCCCATAAGTCACCGAGGCAGATAAAGCATTGCTGATGAACGCCAAGACCACCACCGCAGCAGCCCAGCACAAACGTTGCCACCCCTCACGTATGACCGCCATACCCAGCATGGCCACCACCCACACACTCGCGGCCACACAAAGCATTTCCACCATGGGCGGCAAAGGCGCCGTCAAGGAGAGCTTTTGCAGCAGCTGGGTGGGCCACATCGAATACGGCCACAACTCTTGCAGCCAACTCAGCAGTTTCTCCGTCACATTGCCAAGACCTAAAAACAGGGGCGTGGGAAACAACACTGCCAGCGGCCACAAGGCCATCAAGACCAAGCTGCCACTGGCGTGCGGCACCAACCAACGCCTGCGAAATTGCACCCAGCGGTACAGCCAACCACGTCGCTCCAGCCAAGCGGCAACCGCCGCACCCCCTAAGCCACCCAAGCTGTTGAACAAGCAATCTACCTGAGAGGGAACCCGTTGGGGCAAATAGCTTTGCAGGCTTTCCATCGAAAAAGACAATAGACAAGCTCCCAGCAAACCCAGCAAAACAGCTGCCCAGCGAGGCTTGTCACTGCGCAACATGGCCAAGCTCAACCAAAAACCCAAAGGCATATAGCCCAAAAGATTGCTAGAAACATCGAAAATTGTTTGGTATTGCGGCCATGGTGCACCTATGAACGACCAAGGAGGTATGTCTTGGTTGCGCCAATCTGTGAATGGGTACAGGCTGGCATAAACAATGACCAGCACACACAACCAAGCCAAGGTCCAAGCCGTGGTGAGGCGTTGCGGTTTTTCCATGGCGGCTTAAAAAGGCTTGACCACCACCAGCACGACAGCGGCCACCATCAATAACACCGGTGCTTCATTGAACCAGCGGTACCAGATAT